>NZ_JBSQBP010000008.1:0-129981 GCF_053851835.1 Microbacterium sp. KNMS | reverse complement strand
GCTCGGAGATGTGTAGAAGAGACACCCCCGCCGGTCGGCGGGGCGCTTCGTCGTTCTCGGGCTACTTCTTGCCCTGGGCGGCGACCGCTGCGGCGCCGGCCGCTGCGGCCTCCGGGTCGAGGTAGCGGCTCGGGCCGGTCGGCTTCATGTCGTCGTCGAGCTCGTACACGAGCGGGATGCCCGTCGGGATGTTCAGGCCGGCGATGTCGTCGTCGCTGATGCCGTCGAGGTGCTTCACGAGCGCGCGCAGCGAGTTGCCGTGCGCCGTGACGAGCACCGTCTTGCCGGCTGCGAGGTCGGGCACGATCTCCGACTCCCAGTACGGCAGCAGGCGGTCGATGACGATCTTGAGCGACTCGGTGCCGGGGATCTCGCCGTCGATCCCGGCGTAGCGCGGGTCGTGCGTCTGGGCGTACTCGTCCTCGGGGTCGATGACGGGCGGCGGCACGTCGAACGAGCGACGCCACTCCATGAACTTCTCCTCGCCGAACTCGGCGAGCGTCTGCGCCTTGTCCTTGCCCTGCAGAGCGCCGTAGTGGCGCTCGTTCAGGCGCCACGAGCGCTTGACGGGAATCCAGAGGCGGTCGGCCGCGTCGAGCGCGATGTTCGCCGTCTGGATGGCACGGCTCAGCACGGAGGTGTGGAGGATGTCGGGCAGCACGCCCTGCTCCTTCAGCAGCTCGCCGCCGCGCTGGGCCTCGGCCTTCCCCTGCTCCGTGAGCCGCACGTCGACCCATCCGGTGAAGAGGTTCTTCTCGTTCCAGTCGCTCTGCCCGTGGCGGAGCAGGATCAGGGTGTGCGTCATACCTGACATGCTACCGAGGCGACGCGAGGCCCGATGCCGCGGCCCCCGTGCGTTCACGCGAGAATGGAGGCATGCCGACGACCGAGGGCCGACCGACCCGCGGCACGACCGGCACGAACCGGCTGCGCCGCGTCGACCGCTGGATCGCGCAGCACCCCGCGCTCCTCGACGCCGGCGACCCGCTCGTCGTGGACCTCGGCTTCGGCGCGAGCGGCGTGACGGCGCTCGAGCTCGCCGCGCGCCTGCGTCGCGCACGCGCGGATGTCGAGGTGCGCGGTCTCGAGATCGACCTCGAGCGGGTCGAGCGCGCGCGGGCGCAGCTGGCCGACGTCCGCGCGGGGCGCACCGTGTTCGCGCCCGACATCGCGGTCTCGTTCGCACGCGGTGGATTCGAGATCCCGACGGAGGGCGGGCGGCGGCCTGCCGTCGTGCGTGCGTTCAACGTGCTGCGGCAGTACGACGAGCACGAGGTCGCCGCGGCGTGGCGCCGGATGGCCGAGCGGCTCGCGCCCGGCGGCGTCCTCATCGAGGGCACCTGCGACGAGCTCGGCCGCGTCTGCGCGTGGGTCGACGTCGCGCCGACCGGAGAGGCCGTCCGCTTCACGGTCTCGCTGCGGCTCGCCGATCTCGAGCTCCCCGGCATCGTCGCCGAGCGGCTGCCGAAGGCGCTCATCCACCGCAATGTGCCCGGAGAGCGCGTGCACGCGTTCCTGCAGGCGCTCGACGGCGAATGGGAGCGCGCAGCGCACCTCTCCCCCTTCGGCCCTGTGCAGCGCTGGATCGCGACGGTCGAGGCGATGCGCCGCGGCGGATGGGATGTCGTCGGCAGCCGGCGGCGGTGGCGGCTCGGCGAGCTCACGGTGCCGTGGGCGGCCGTCGCGCCCGCGTGAGGCGCGACGCGATCAGATGCGCGGGATGGCCGCTGCCGCCTCGGCGTGGGTGAGACCGCTCGCGACGAGCAGGTCGACCGCGAACGGGCGCAGCGCCGCGAGCAGCGCGAGCTCGCCCTGAGACGCGTCGGGCATCATCGCCGCGGGATCGAGCCGCCGCGCGATCGCGAGGAGCGCCTCTCGCGCCGCGGGCTCGGCGGAGATGTCCTCGAGCGCGTGCGCGACGACGCCCGCCGCGCGCTGGAGCTCGGCGAGCGGCTCGGCGATCGCCGGACGCGGCTCGCCGTCGCGCACGACGTAGGCCGCGCGCCGCGCGACGACGCGCAGATTCCGGGCGGCGAGGTCGACGCTCTGCAGGACGCGCGCGTGGCGGGCGAGCTCGATCCGGCGCGAGCGCAGGAACGGCGAGAGCGCCGAGACCGCCTGCGCCGACTCGAGCGACGTGCGCCAGGCGTCGACATCGCCCTGCAGCCCGCGCGCCTTCTCGAGCCCGCGATCCGCCCGCACGGCGTCGCCGCGTCGGAGCCCCTGGACGACGCGCCCCATCGCCGCGTCGAGCGCCGTGAACAGCACGCGGGCATCGCGCAGCTCGGTGCTCATCGGGTTGCGCGGCAGCAGCGCGGTCATGACGATCGCGAGCGCCCCGCCGATGGCCCCATCCGCGAGCCGGAGGAACGGCAGCGGCCCGGCCGGCAGCACCATCGCGATCGCGGACTGGATGGCCGCCGCGACGGCGAACTGCGGAGAGGGCATGAGGAAGCGCGCGACGAGGAGCGTGACGGCGAGCGTGAGCGCGAGCTGCCACGGCCCTGAGCCGAAGACGAGGCGGAGCAGCTCGGAGATGAGGATGCCCGTGAGCATGCCCAGCACCGTCTCGACGACCCTGCGCGGTCGCGCGTCGCGCGCGAGACCGAGGGAGGAGATCGACACCGTCGCCGCGAGCAGGGGCGCCTCGTGGCCGAGGAGATAGTGCGCGAGGAGGAAGGCGCCCGTGGCCGCGATGACGATCTGGGCGATCGCCGCCCCCGAGTCGCGCACGCGCTCGAGCCCCGGCCGCAGGGAGAGGCGGCGGCGCCACGTGACGGGGATCGCCGCGGTCAGCGGCGAGGTCTCGGGGGCGTCACGCGGCTCGGGCACGTTCCGACGCTACGCCGTCATTGCGCGAGCGGGCGGCGCGACAGGCGCGTGATGCGCGGCACCTCCGCGGTCGCGCCCGCGTCGCCCGGCACGATGACCTCCTGCGCCGCGGCGACGCGCACGCCGTCGGCCTCGACCGCGAGCGTCTCCCCTTCGGGGATGCGACGGGCGACGATCGCGAGCGCGATCGGGCCCAGCTCGTGATGCCACGCCGACGACGTGACGTGCCCGGCCTCGGCCTCGCCCGCGAGCACGCGCGCACCACGCTCGGGGAGCACGCTGTCGCTGCCGTCGAGATGCAGCATCACCAGTCGACGCGGCGGATGGCCGAGGTTGTGCACCTTCGCCACGGTCTCCTGGCCGCGATAGCAGCCCTTCGCGAGGTGCACCGCCGACCGCAGCCAGTCGCTCTCGTGCGGCAGCGCCCGCTCGTCGACCTCGGCGGCCCATCGCGGGCGCCAGGCGGCGATCCGCAGCGCCTCCGCGGCGAGCAGCCCGGCGACCGGGAGCGCTGCAGCGTCCGCCCACACGCTCTCCTCGAGGATGGCCTCGGCCCACGCGTGCGCGGCGCCCGGATGCTCCTCGGTGCGCGCGTACTGCCATCCGCCCGCGCTCACTCCCATCCAGGGGTCCTGCCAGACCAGCGCGATGCCGTTCGGCCGGGCGGCCGCGTCGGCGAGCGCGTGCTCCGCGCCGCCGCCGCGCACGAAGCCGGCCACGCGGAGGTCGGGGCGCGGGGCCACCTCGACCTGCGCGCGGAAGCGCATCATGCCGAGCCACTTCGCGAGTCCGGCGGCATCGGACGCGTCGGCGATGAGCCATGCGGTCGCGCCGTCGTCGATCACCGCCGCCGCGTGCTCGACGTGGCCCTGCGGGTCGAGAACGAGCAGCTCGGTGCTCACGCCGGGCGCGAGGCGCGCGACGGCCTGCGACGTGATGGAGTCGAGCCACGTCAGCCGCTCGGGCCCCGAGACCGCCACGACGGCACGGTCGCCGCGCGGGACGATCGCCTCCCCTTGGGCGAGGGCGCGCTGCTCCCGCGTGGGGTCGCCGAAATGGGCGACGCCGTCATCCGAGAGCACGGCCCCGGGGATCTGGGCGAAGGGATCGGTCATGCTCCCATTCTCCGGCACGGCGCGAACAGAGGCGCCGCGCCGTTTCGACTCGCTCGGCTCTGCGTTTCGACTCGCTCCGCTCGCTCAACGACCGGGAGCGGCTCGCTTCGCTCTGCGTTTCGACTCGCTCCGCTCGCTCAACGACCGGGAGCGGCTCGCTGCGCTCGCAGGGCTATTCGGTGCGGGCGAGGCGCGCGGAGGCGTGCGACCCGAGTTCGCGGCCCAGCGCCGCGATGTCCCACGCCCACAGGAGGTGTCCGTCGACGAGACCGTACATCCGCGTCGCGGCGGCGTAGTGCTTGGCGCCGGCGGTGCGCACGACCGCGTCCGTCGCGATGTCGATGCGAGGCCCCTTGACCTGACCGAGGTAGAGCTCGCTCACGCCGTCCGCGTGCACGAGGTTGACCTCGATCTCGAAGCCGCCGCCCGCGGTGCGCAGGCGCTCGACGTCGTCGGCCGTCCGAGTCGGCTCCGTCTCGAGCGCAGGGAGAAGGCCGGGCCCCGGCGTCGCAGCGTTCGCCGGACGCGAAAGGCGCCAGAAGCCGGTCTCGGCGACGAGCTGCTGCGCGGGGCGCTCGCCCTCGGGGGCGAGCCATGCGGTGGCCGAGTAGTTGAGGTACGGACCGCCGTCATGGCTGAAGCTGACGCGGTGCGTGAACTCGCCCTCGTAGTGGGCCTCCCCGACGCGGTAGTCGATGACGCCCGTCCCCTCCCACACTCCGATGAGCCAGGAGAGCGGGACGAGGTCGGCAGGCAGGTCGGTCGGAATCTCGATCACGAGGCTCCGCCCCGGCTCAGCGCTGGCCGCGGAAGAGGTTGACGATCACTGCGCCGGAGCAGAAGGCGATCGCGAGACTCGCGAGGCCCAGCAGGCCGACGAAGAACAGTTCGAGGGCGACGAGATCCATGGCACCACTCTAGTCCTCCCGGCGCGCCCCGGCGACCGCGCTGAGCTCAGCCGGGGACGATCGCGGCGAGCGCGAAGATCGCGGACACGACGCCCATGATCCCGACCCCGCCGACCGCCGCGGCGGCGACCCGCGAGATGAACCCCTCGGCGCGACCGAGGCGCAGCTCCGCCGCGAACGCGACGAGGAGGGCGACGCCCGCGCCGACGGCGAACCATCCGAACCGATCGGCGGGCGCCACGAAGATGCCGATCGCGATCGCGACCACGCCGGCGAACGCCCAGGTCACGGCCAGGCCGACCGGGAATCTGCGCGGGACGAGCACGGGTTCGGTCACGCCCTCCATCATCGCCGATCGCGGCCCCTGACGACAGGATCCACGGTGGCGTGCCGCGCGCGCAGGCGTCTCGCCGCACTTTCGGCTGCCCCTATCATCGGAAGCACGGCGTGGCACCCGCCGCCGGCGAAAGGACCTCGCTTGGCTCAGCTCCTCGTGCTCAGCTCCGCCCCCGGCGGAGCCTCTGCGCTGCCCGCACTCGAGCTCCTCAGCCACCGCGTGCGACAGATCCCCGCGGAGGCCGCTCAGCTCGTGAACGCACCGAGCGCTGACGCGATCTTCCTCGACGCGCGCACCGACCTCGTCGGCGCGAAGGCGCTCTGCAAGATCCTGAACACGGCGGGCATCGACGCACCCCTCGTCCTCATCGTCACGGAGGGCGGCCTGACGGCCGTCTCCCCCGACTGGGGCGTCGACGACGTCATCCTCGCGACGGCCGGCCCCGCCGAAGCCGATGCGCGCATCCGCCTCGTGGTGGGGCGGCGCACCGCGGAGGAGACCTCGAGCCGCGTCCAGACCTCGGGCATCACGATCGACGAGGCCTCGTACTCGGCCAAGGTGCACGGGAAGCCGCTCGACCTCACGTACAAGGAGTTCCAGCTCCTGCACTTCTTCGCGACCCACCCCTCGCGGGTGTTCACGCGCGAGCAGCTGCTGAGCGAGGTGTGGGGCTACGACTACTTCGGCGGCACCCGCACGGTCGACGTGCACGTTCGGCGCCTGCGCGCGAAGCTCGGCGACCTCGAGCAGCTCATCGGCACCGTGCGGAACGTCGGCTATCGGTTCAACGTCTCGGAGGACGACGAGGACGCGCCGGCGCAGGGAGCGCGGAAGGCCTGACGCGCCGCCCGTTCACACGCGCGACACCCGCGGGTGCCAGGATAGGCACATGACGGATGCGCCCCTGGTCGACCCCGGCTTCGACACCGAGGACGACGACTTCGACGAGATCGTGGAAGCCCCCGATGCGAGCCTCCCCGAGCATCGCTTCATGGACCGAGAGCTCAGCTGGCTCGCGTTCAACAACCGCGTGCTCGAGCTCGCGGAGGACCCGGCGCTTCCGCTCCTCGAGCGTGCGAACTTCCTCGCGATCTTCGCGAGCAACCTCGACGAGTTCTTCATGGTCCGCGTCGCGGGCCTCAAGCGGCGCATCGTGACGGGCCTGGCCGTCCCGACGAACGTCGGGACGGCGCCCGCGAAGGTGCTCTCCAACATCTCCGAGCTCGCGCACGAGCTGCAGGCGCGCCACGCGGCCGTCTGGAACGACGACCTCAAGCCCGCGCTCTCCGAGGCCGGGATCGACTTCGTCCGCTGGGACGAGCTCACCGACAGCGAGCGCGCCGACCTCTACGAGTACTTTCAGGCGCAGGTCTTCCCCGTGCTCATGCCGCTCGCGGTCGACCCGGCTCACCCGTTCCCGTACATCTCTGGCCTCTCGCTCAACCTCGCCATCCGCATCCGCAACGCGCGCACGGGGCGCGAGGAGTTCGCGCGCCTGAAGGTGCCGCAGATGCTCCCCCGCCTCGTGCAGGTTCCCGCGAAGGACGACGCGCCCGGCAGCATCCGCTACCTCGCGCTCGAGGACCTCATCGCCGAGAACCTCGCCGACCTCTTCCCCGGGATGGAGATCCTCGACCACCACGCGTTCCGCCTCACGCGCAACGAGGACGTGACGATCGAGGAGGACGAGTCGGAGAACCTCATCCAGGCGCTCGAAGCGGAGCTGCTGCGCCGCCGGTTCGGCCCGCCCATCCGCCTCGAGATCACCGAGGACATGGACGACGTCACCCTCGACCTGCTCATCCGCGAGCTCGACATCTCTGAGCAGGAGGTCTATCGCCTCCCGTCTCCGCTCGACCTCCGGTCGCTCTTCAGCCTCGGGAAGATCGACCGGCCCGAGCTGAAGTTCAAGCCGCACCTGCCCGTGACGCCGCTCGCCTTCCAGCCCGCCGACGCGGACTCGAAGCACGCGCGCGCCGACATCTTCGGCGCCATCCGCAAGGGCGACGTGCTCGTGCACCACCCGTACGAGTCCTTCGCGACGAGCGTGCAGGCGTTCCTCGAGCAGGCCGCGCGCGACCCGCACGTGCTCGCGATCAAGCAGACGCTCTACCGCACCTCGGGCGACAGCCCCATCGTGCAGGCGCTCATCGACGCGGCCGAGGCCGGCAAGCAGGTGCTCGCACTCGTCGAGGTCAAGGCGCGCTTCGACGAGGCCAACAACATCGAGTGGGCGCGCAAGCTCGAGAAGGCGGGCGTGCACGTCGTCTACGGCCTCGTCGGGCTCAAGACCCACTGCAAGCTCGCCCTCGTCATCCGCGAGGAGAAGGGCCTTCTGCGCCACTACACGCACGTCGGCACGGGCAACTACAACCCCAAGACGAGCCGCATCTACGAGGACCTCGGCCTCTTCACGTGCGACCCCGATGTGGGGCGCGACGTCACCCGCCTGTTCAACGAGCTGAGCGGGTACGCGATCGAGAAGAAGTTCAAGCGCCTCCTCGTCGCGCCGCTCCACCTCCGCAAGGGCCTCCTGCGCCTCATCGAGCGCGAGCGCCGCAACGCGCTGGCCGGCAAGCCCGCGCACGTGCGCATCAAGGTCAACTCGATGGTCGACGAGCAGATCATCGACGCGCTCTACCGCGCGTCGCTCGCGGGCGTGCAGGTCGACGTCTGGGTCCGCGGCATCTGCAGCCTCCGCGTGGATCTGCCCGGGGTGAGCGACAACATCCGCGTCCGCAGCGTGCTCGGCCGCTACCTCGAGCACGCGCGCATCTTCGCGTTCGCGAACGACGGCGACCCCGAGGTCTACATCGGCAGCGCCGACATGATGCACCGCAACCTCGACCGCCGCGTCGAGGCGCTCGTCCGGGTCGCGAAGCCGCAGCACATCAAGGAGCTGCAGGCGTTCTTCGACCTCGGGATGGATGACGCGAGCGCGACCTGGCACCTCGGCGCCGAGGGCGTGTGGACGCGCCACCACCTCGATGAGAACGGCAAGCCGCTCGCCGACGTGCAGGATAAGACCATGGCAGCAATCCAGCGACGACGGCGTCCGCGCGCGACTCGATGACGTCAGCGCATCGACCCGTGTACGCCGCGGGGTGCGTGGTGTGGCGCGAGCTCGACGGCGAGCTCCTCGTCCTCCTCGTGCACCGCGGCAAGTACCGCGACATCTCCCTCCCGAAGGGCAAGCTCGATCCGGGAGAGATGCTCGCGGAGACCGCCGTGCGCGAGATCCACGAGGAGACGGGCCTGCGGGTGTCGCTCGGCCCTTCGGTGGGCCAGTCGGTCTACATCCAGCCGTCCGGACGCGAGAAGATCGTGCACTACTGGGCCGCCGAGGCGACGCAGGAGGCGATCCGCGCCAGCACGTTCGTGCCGAACAAGGAGATCGCCGGGCTTGAGTGGGTCACCGTCGGCGCGGCACGCAAGCGCCTCAGCTACCCGGTCGACCAGGACATCCTCGATCGCTTCGAGCGGCTGCGCCGCGCCGCGAGCCTCCGCACGTTCCCGGTCGTCGTGCTGCGGCACGGGAAGGCCGTCGCGCGCGACGAATGGGGCGGCGAGGACGCCGCCCGTCCGCTGCAGACCCGCGGCAAGGAGCAGGCGAAGGCGATCGTCGGAGCCCTGCGCGCGTTCGGCGTCCGCAAGATCGTCTCGAGCGACGCCGAGCGGTGCGTGAAGACGGTGACGCCGCTGTCGAAGGCGATCGGCCGCCGGATCGTCGAGACGCCCCTCATCAGCGAGGACGCATGGGATGCCGGCACGGCGGATGCCCGCGAGGTCGTCGGCCGCCGGGTGCGGTCGGGCAAGCCCGCCGTCATCTGCAGCCATCGGCCCGTGATCCCCGCGCTCATGCGGGAGCTGGCGCTCGCGACGGGGACCGTCCACGGGCCCCATCTCGAGAGCGCGGCGGGCCTCGACCCCGGCGCCTTCGCGGTCGTGCACCTCTCGGCGACGAACCCCGGGGCGGGCATCGTCGCGATCGAGACGCACGCTCCCGGGGTCTGACGGCGTCTAGAATCGTCCGGTGACTCAGAAAGCGCGCCTCTACTCGGGAATGCAGCCGTCGGCCGATTCGCTCCAGATCGGCAACTACATCGGGGCTCTCCTGCAGTGGCGCGACATGCAGGACACGTACGACGCGTTCTTCTCGGTCGTCGATCTGCACGCGCTCACCCAGCCGAACGACCCGGCCGAGCTCCGCGAGAAGACCCGCCGCACGGCCGCGCAGTACATCGCGGCCGGCATCGAGCCGTCGCGGTCGACGCTGTACGTGCAGTCGCACGTGCGCGCGCACGCCGAGCTCGCCTGGATCCTCTCCACGATCACCGGCTTCGGCGAGGCCGGCCGCATGACGCAGTTCAAGGACAAGTCGCAGCGCTACGGCGCCGACGCGACGAGCGTCGGCCTCTTCACGTATCCCGTGCTCATGGCCGCCGACATCCTGCTCTACCAGACGCACGTCGTCCCGGTCGGCGACGACCAGAAGCAGCACGTCGAGCTCACGCGCGACCTCGCCGAGCGCTTCAACGCGCGCTACGGCGAGACGTTCCGCGTGCCGGAGCCGGTGATCCAGGCCGAGACGGCGCGCATCTACGACCTGCAGAACCCCTCGGCGAAGATGTCGAAGTCGGCGGAGTCGCACGCGGGCGTGCTGTGGCTGCTCGACGACGTCGACGTCACGGCCAAGAAGATCATGCGCGCCGTGACCGACAACGACGGCGTCGTCGCCTACGACCGCGAGGGCAAGCCCGGCGTCTCGAACCTCCTCACGATCTACGCGGCCCTCACCGGCCGTCAGATCCCCTCGATCGAGGACGAGTACGCCGGCCGCGGTTACGGCGACTTCAAGAAGGGCCTGCGCGACGTCGTCGTGGCCGAGTTCGAGCCGGTCCGCGCGCGGGCCCTCGAGCTGCTCGATGACCCCGCCGAGCTCGACCACGTGCTCGCCGTCAACGCCGAGAAGGCCGCGGCCGTCGCCGACGAGACCCTGAGCACCGTGTACGACCGCGTCGGACTGCTGCGCCGTGCGTGATGCGCTGATGCTGCGGACCGCCCGCCTGACTCTCACGCCGCCGACCGAGGACGACGTCGAGGCCATCCACCTCGCCTGCCAGGACACCGAGGTGCAGCGGTGGACGAACGTGCCGTCCCCCTACACGCGGGAGGACGCCGAGCAGTTCGTCGTGCTCTGCGCCGAGCGGCGCAGCGCCGGCGAGGAGATCACCTGGGCGATCCACGACGCCGAGGGTCTCGTCGGGATGATCGGCCTGCACCGGATCGGGGACGGCTCGGCCGAGCTCGGCTACTGGATCTCCGCCGACGCGCGCGGGCGCGGCTACGGCGCCGAGGCCGGCTGCGCGGTCGTCGACTTCGCCCTCGGCCCCATGCGCCTCGAGCGGATCGAGTGGCACGCGGTCGCCGGGAACGAGCCGTCCGCCCGCCTCGCACGCTCGCTCGGGTTCCGGTTCGAGGGCACGCGGCGCCGCGGCATCCGCGCCTCCGCCGAGCGCGAGGACGCGTGGATCGCGGGCCTCGTGGCGAGCGACGACCGCTCCCCCGTCGACTGGCCGGTGCTCGAGCCGAAGACCGCGTCGCTGTCGATCCGCCGGCGCCGTCGGCGGCCCATCCGCGTCTCCGGTCCGCGCACGGCGGCCTCGTCCGCTCTGCGCTGAGAGCTGCCGGGACACAGCGCAGGAGTTCTTTCGCCCTTCGCTGCCGACGGCCGCGTGATCCCGCGTGCCGGCAGCCTCTGCTCGGACGGATCTCCTGCGTTCTGTCCCGGGAGGTCGCTCAGCGGCGAGCGCGCAGGAGCCCGCGGACCGCGGCGACGAGCACGTGCCGCTCCTCGAAGACCGTCATCGCCGTGACCCGGACGCACGCGTAGCCGCGCGCGGCGAGCGCGAGGTCGCGGCGCCGGTCCTCCAGCTGGGCCGCCCAGCTCTCGTGGAACGCCTTGCCGTCGCATTCGACGACGATCCATCCGTCGACGAGCAGGTCGACGCGGCCGACCCCGTCGATGCGCACCTGGAGGTCGATCGTCCGGCCGAGCACGCGGAGCGCCAGGCGCGCGAGCGACTCGGCGCCGGATTCCGCCCGGCCGTCGATGAGCGGACGCAGCGCGGCGCAGCGCGCAGGGAGGAGCGCGAACAGCGCGTCGATCTGATCAGCGCGGATCACCCCGAGGTGGAGCGCACTGTCGATCGTGGCCACGGCGTCGCGCGGATGCTGGCAGCGCACGGCACGCGCGGCAGAGGCGACGGGGTCGGCGAGGAGGTCGTGGTCGGGCGCCGGGTCGTCTCGCCAGTGCACGACGACGCCGTGCACTGCCGCGAGGCACTGCTTGCGATCCTCGGGCGATGCGAGTCGGCCGCTGCGCGGATCCACCTGGATGTGCAGTCCTCCGCGCTCGCGCACGAAGACGCCCCGCTCCCGCATCGCCGAGACGCAGTCCAGTCGGCCTCCGACCCGCGCTGCCCGAAGGATGTCCTCCGACTCCCCGCGTTCGACGTACACGTCTCGCCGCACGCGCACGTACTCGCCCTCCGCGACCCTGCGCCGGATCGTCCGTCGGCTCATCCCCCGCGCGCGCAGCGCGGCGAAGGAGAACGACCTCGGCGACCTCCGCGCCTTCCTCCGCGCTTCGGCGGTGCTGCCTCCTGCCATGAAGGCATCGTGCCCGTGGCGACAGCGACGGGGAGACGTGAGAGGCGGACCTGTGGAGGTCTTCACCCCGACACGCCGCCTGTGCACGACGCGTCGGCGCGGGGTGCGGGACACAACGCAGGAACTTCGCGCGCGCAGCCGCCGACGGGGCGCGGATTCTCGGGGGCCGCTGCTCGCCGCCCCGCTGAAACTCCTGCGTTCTGTCCCGGGCGGCGAACGCGCCCGGGCCCCTACACGACGCGGTATTTGAAGCCGACGTGCGAGGCGACGAATCCGAGGCGCTCGTAGAAGCGGTGCGCCGCGACGCGCGCGGAGTCCGAGGTCAGCTGCACGAGTGCGCAGCCGAGCGCTGGCGCCGCGTCGTCGACCACCCACCGCATCATCGCCGACCCGACGCCCGATGAGCGTAGGTCGGAGCGCACGCGAACGGCCTCGACGAGCAGCCGTGTAGCGCCCTGACGGGCCATTCCCGGGATGCGGGTGAGCTGAAGCGTCCCGATGAGCGCACCATCGGCGGCCTCCGCGACGAGCAGCGCGTTCGCGGGGTCGGCCTGGATGGCCGCGAGTGCGGCGGCGTAGGCGGGGCGGTCCTCCTCCGCGGCGACGTCGCCGCGCGCGGCGCTCACCTCGTCGTCCGCGAGCAGCGCCATGAGCGCGTCGAGGTCCTCCTCGCGGGCCGCGCGCAGCGTCACCTCCCCCAGCCGGGACTCGAGGACGACGGGCAGCAGCGCGAGCTCGGCGATCACGGATCCAGTGTCGCATCGGCGTCGCCCTGTCCAGCCCGTGACGGATGTCCGTGCGCGGTGCGAGGATGGCGGCATGCCCGAGATGCCGGAGGTGGAGGGGCTCGTGCGCTATCTGCGCGAGCGCACGTCGGGGCGCGCTGTCGTCAAGGCCCAGGTGGCCGCGATCGCGGCGCTCAAGACGTACGATCCTCCGATCGACGCGATCGTCGGCGCCCGCGTGCGCGACGCGCAGCGCCACGGCAAGTTCGTCGACCTCGAGTTCGACGGCGGTCTCCACCTCATCTTCCACCTCGCGAAGGCCGGATGGCTGCGCTGGCACGAGTCGCTGCCGGCGACCGTGATCAAGCCGGGCCGCTCGCCGATCGCCCTGCGGATCGGGTTCGACGACGGCTCGGGCTTCGACCTCACCGAGGCCGGCACGAAGAAGTCGCTCGCGGTGTACGTCGTCCGGGCGATCGGCGACGTGCCCGGCATCGCGCGCCTCGGCCCCGATCCGCTGGGCGACGGCTTCGACCGCGACGCTCTCGCCGGGCTGCTGCGCGGGCGCCGCACGCAGATCAAGGGGCTCCTGCGCGACCAGTCCGTGATCGCGGGCATCGGGAACGCCTACTCCGACGAGATCCTGCATGCCGCGCGGATGTCGCCCTACGCGCTCGCGGCGAACCTCGACGACGCCGAGGTCGACCGCCTCTACGACGCGCTCCGCGCGACCCTCGCCGAGGCCGTCGCGACGGCCTCGGGCAAGCCGCCGGCCGATCTCAAGGACGCGAAGCGGCGCGGGATGGCCGTGCACGCGCGATCGGGCGAGGCCTGCCCCGTCTGCGGAGACACCATCCGCAGCGTCTTCTTCGCCGACACCGACTTCCAGTACTGCCCGACGTGCCAGACGGGCGGCAAGGTCCTCGCCGACCGTCGGCTGTCGCGCCTGCTGAAATAGGGCGACGCATACGCCGCCGGGAATAGCGGCGCACGGTCGCGGTTGATTATGCTGAGTGCACAGAACGTGCTCCGGGGTCGGTGAGAATCCGAACCGGCGGTGACAGTCCGCGAACCCCCGTCCTGATGGCGGGGGCCGATCCGGTGGGATTCCGGAACCGACGGTGATGCAGGCGCAGCCTGCGAGTCCGGATGAGAGGCAGCACGTGACGTCGCCCGTCGAGGGCGCCGTTCGCGAACCCCGGGGTGCCTGCAGGAGGTTCGGATGGCGTTCAGCGACGCGGAGCAGCGGGCGATGGCCCGCGCGCTCGAGCTCGCGCGCCGCGGGCCGCGCAGCCGGAACCCGCAGGTCGGCGCGGTCATCCTCTCCCCCGACGGCGATGTGATCGCCGAGGGCTGGCACCATGGGGCCGGGACCGCGCATGCCGAGGTCGACGCGCTCTCGCACCTCGCCCCGGGCGCGGCCCGCGGCGCGACGGCGGTCGTGACGCTCGAGCCGTGCAACCACACCGGCCGCACGGGCCCCTGCTCGGAGGCCCTCATCGCCGCGGGCGTCGCGCGCGTCGTGTACGCACTGGACGACCCGGGCGATGTCGAGAGCGGAGGCGGCGATCGCCTCCGCGCCGCGGGCGTGAGCGTCGAGAGCGGCCTCATGGCACCCGAGGCCCATGCGCTTCTCGACTCGTGGCTGACGGCGCGACGGCTCGGCCGCCCCCACGTCACGATCAAGTGGGCCCAGAGCCTCGACGGCCGCGCGGCCGCGGCCGACGGCACGAGCCAGTGGATCACGGGAGCCGAGGCGCGGGCGGATGTCCATGTCCGGCGGGCGCAGGCCGATGCGATCGTCGTCGGGTCGGGCACCCTGCTCGCCGACGACCCTGCTCTCACGGCCCGCGACGGCGACGCCCTGCACCCCGCGCAGCCCGTCCCCGTCGTGATCGGCACCGCCGACATCCCCGACGGAGCGGCCATCCGCCGCCATCCGCATGAGGCGATCCACTACCGCACGCGCGATCTGCGCGCCGTTCTCGACGACCTCCACGAGCGCGGGCTCCACCGCGTGTTCGTCGAGGGCGGGCCGACGCTCGCGAGCGCCTTCCTCGCTGCGGGACTCGCCGACCGCGTCCTCGTCTATCTCGCGCCGACCCTCCTCGGGGGTCCGCGGCTCGCGCTCGGCGAGATCGGCGTCCCCACCATCTCCCGGCAGCGGCGCCTCGCCGTCGAGCAGGTCGATCGCCTCGGCTCCGACCTCCTCGTCGTGGCCCGCCCGGCCCCCGAAGCCCCCGAAGGAGGCAGCTGACATGTTCACCGGCATCATCGAGGAGATCGGCCGCATCACGGCGATCGAGCCCTCCGGCGACGGCGTGCGCCTCACGCTCCACGCCCCGCGCGTGATCGAGGACGTGCACCACGGCGACTCGATCGCGGTGAGCGGCGTGTGCCTCACGGTCGTGGACTGGACGGACGAGGGCTTCACGGCAGACGTCATGAAGCAGACGCTCGACATGTCGACGCTCGACGCGGCGCGGACGGGCACCCCCGTCAACCTCGAGCGGGCGACGGCCTCGGGCGGCCGGCTCGGCGGCCACATCGTGCAGGGGCACATCGACGGCACGGGAACCCTCGTCGACGTCCGGCCCGGCGGGCAGTGGCGCGTCGTGCGCATCGCGCTCCCCGCCGAGCTCGCGCCCCTCGTCGTCGACAAGGGCTCGATCGCGGTCGACGGCGTCTCGCTCACCGTGAGCGCCGTCAGCCCCGCCCACGAGCCGACGCCGTGGTTCGAGGTGTCGCTCATCCCCGAGACGCTCGAGGCGACGACCCTCGGCGAGCGCCGCGTCGGCGACGCCGTCAACCTCGAGACCGACATCCTCGCGCGCCACGTGCAGCGGCTGCTGTCCTTCGGCGCGCAGCAGGCGACCCCCGCGCCCGTCCGCGCGGCCGTCGCGACCGCCCAGCGCGAGGCCGGGACGGGTCACGAGTCGTCCTTCGCGACGTACGACGTTCCGCCCGCCGACTTCGTCATCCTCCGCTCCACCCCCGAAGGAGGCTCGCGATGAGCCTTGCCAGCCAGCTGTCGACCATCCCCGAGGCGCTCGAGGCGCTCCGGGCGGGCCGCCCCGTCCTCGTGGCCGACGACGAGAACCGCGAGAACGAGGGCGATGTCATCCTCTCGGCGCAGCTCGCGACACCCGAGTGGATCGCCTGGACCGTGCGGTACTCCTCGGGCTTCCTGTGCGCCCCCATGCCCCAGGACTGGGCCGACCGCCTCGACCTCGCGCCCATGGTGGCCGTGAACGAGGACGCGCGGTCGACCGCGTACACGGTGAGCGTCGACGCGGCCGAGGGCGTCACGACGGGCATCAGCGCGCACGATCGCGCCCGCACGGTCAACGTTCTCGCCGACCCCGAGTCGACGCCGACGAGCATCATCCGCCCCGGCCACATCCTGCCCCTGCGCGCCGTGCCCGGCGGCGTCCGCGAGCGCTCGGGCCACACCGAGGCCGCGGTCGACCTCATGCGCCTCGCGGGCCTCGCACCCGTCGGCGTGATCGGCGAGGTCGTGGCGGAGGACGGCGACATGATGCGCCTCCCCGGTCTCATCGAGCTTGGACAGCGCGAGGGGCTCCCTGTCGTCACGATCGAGCAGCTCATCGCCTACCTCGAGGAGAACGACCCGTCGGCGGAGCCCGTCACGCCGTTCCGCCGCCAGGTGAGCCTGCGCGCGGACTCCACCGTCCCGACCTCGCACGGCGTCTTCCGCTTCCTCGCATACAAGGACCGGATCACCGGCACCGACCACCTCGCGGTCGTCAAGGGCGACCTCACCGACGACGCGCCCCTCGTGCGCGTGCACTCGGAGTGCCTCACGGGCGAGGCGTTCGGCTCGCTCAAGTGCGAGTGCGGCCCCCAGCTCGACGCCGCGCTCGACGCGATCGAGCAGGACGGCGGCGTGGTCATCTACATGCGCGGGCACGAAGGGCGCGGCATCGGCCTCATCAACAAGCTGCGCGCCTACGCGCTGCAGGAGCGCGGCCTCGACACCGTCGACGCCAACACGGCGCTCGGACTCCCCGCCGACGCGCGCGACTACGCGGCGGCCGCGGGCATCCTCGCCGATCTCGGCGTCGAGCGCATCCGCCTCCTCACGAACAACACCGACAAGGTCAGCCAGCTGCGCGCCCTCGGGCTCGAGGTCGTCGAGCAGGTGCCGCTGATCGTCGGCGTCGGACCCAACAACCACCAGTACCTCGAGACGAAGCGCGACCGGATGGGTCACGTGATCGGCGAGGAGGCGCTCGCCGCGGCGGTCGCCCAGATGCACGAAGGAGCAGAGAAGTGAGCGGCAAGGGAGCACCCGAGAAGGGCGGCATCGCGGCGGATGGCCTGCGCGTGACGATCGTCGCGGGCACGTGGCACGACGAGATCACCGACGGGCTCATCGCAGGGGCGCAGCGCACCCTCGACGCGGCGGGCGCCGAGTCGACGCTCGTGCGCGTGGCGGGCTCGTTCGAGCTCCCGGTCGTCGCGAAGGCGGCGCTCGAGGCGGGCGCGGACGCGGTCGTCGCCCTCGGCGTCATCATCCGCGGAGGAACGCCCCACTTCGACTTCGTCTCGAACGCCGCGACGGATGGCCTCACGCGCGTCGCGCTCGACACCGGCAAGCCGGTCGGCTTCGGCGTGCTCACCCTGGACGATGAGCAGCAGGGCCTCGACCGCGCGGGCCTGCCTGGCTCGAAGGAGGACAAGGGCGCAGAGGCGGCCGACGCGGCGCTGCGCACGGCGCTCACGCTGCGCGCGCTCCGCGGCTGAGGGCGACCTTCCTTCTACATATCGTAGAAAACCCGTAGGGTGTGCTCATGGAGATCCTGCGCAGCATCGTCATCGTCATCCACCTCGTCGGCTTCGCGACGCTCTTCGGCTCGTGGCTCGTCGAGGTCGCGAACCGGCGGACGCACGTCACGCGGCTCATGCACTGGGGGCTCGCGATCGCCGGTCTCGCGGGTCTCGCTCTGGCCGCCCCGTGGGGCGTGGACGGCGACCTGAACTACGCCAAGATCGGCGTCAAGCTCGTCGTGCTCCTCGTGATCGGCGCGCTCCTCGGCATCCTCTCCGCACGGCAGAAGCGCGGCGCGCAGACGCCGCCCGCGCTGTTCTGGATGGTCGGCATCCTCACGCTCGCGAACGCGACGATCGCGGTCATCTGGTGACCGCATCCGAGCCTTCGGGCCGCTGAGCATTCCGCCCACCGGCTCCGGCACGCACGACGGCCCCTCTGCGCACCTTTCGCGCGAGGGGCCGTCGCGGTCTCCGTATTGCTGAGGGCGCGTAGACTTGACGATCGCGTCCGCGCGTCGAGACGGCCATCCAGCCGGCGACGACGCCGACGCCGTCTCCCCGGCGAGCGCCCTCCGCGCCGCCGTCTTCCCTCCGGACAGGCATCTCCATGACATCCACCGCAGCACAGAGCCCCGACGCCCCCGCCGCCGCCACGCCCGCGAACACGCGCGGCCGCGTCATCACCGCGAGCCTCGTCGGCACGACGATCGAGTTCTACGACTTCTACGCCTACGCGACGGCGGCCGTCCTCGTCTTCCCTGCTCTCTTCTTCCCGACGGGCAACGAGACCACGGCGCTGCTCGCGTCGTTCGCGACCTTCGGCGCCGCGATGCTCGCGCGCCCGGTCGGGGCGATCGTCTTCGGCCACTTCGGCGACCGGTTCGGACGCAAGGCGACCCTCGTCGCATCGCTGCTCACGATGGGCATCGCGACCTTCCTCATCGGCCTGCTGCCGACCTACCAGCTCATCGGCGCGTGGGCAGCGCTCCTCCTGCTCATCCTGCGGCTCGCGCAGGGCTTCGCGCTGGGCGGCGAGTGGTCGGGCGCCGCGCTCGTGGCGACCGAGAACGCGCCCGCCGGCAAGCGCGCCCTCTACGGGACGTTCCCCCAGCTCGGCGCGCCGATCGGCTTCATCATCGCGAACACCCTCTTCCTCGTGATCAACTTCGCCCTGCCCGGCGAGGGTGGCCTCGCATCGGAGGCGTTCCTCGCGTGGGGCTGGCGCATCCCGTTCCTCTTCTCCGCCGTCATGGTGATCATCGGCCTCTGGGTCCGCCTCAAGCTCGTCGAGTCGGACTCGTTCACGAAGGCGGAGAAGACCGGCGCGATCCAGAAGTTCCCGCTCGGCGCGACCGTCCGCACGCACTGGCGCCCGCTCATCCTGGGCACCTTCTACATGCTCGCGACCTACGTGCTCTTCTACCTCATGACGAGCTTCACGCTCGCGTACGGCACCCGCCCGGCGACCGCCCCCGAGGGCGTCGACCCCGCGACCTTCGTGCCCGGGCTCGGGTTCACGTACGTCGACTTCGTGCTCATGCAGATCATCGGCGTCGTGTTCTTCGGCCTCTGCACGCTGCTCTCGGGACCGCTCGCCGACTCGGTCGGACGCCGCCGTCTCCTCATCTGGGTCACGACCGCGATCATCGTGTTCGGTCTGCTCTTCGTCGTCTTCCTCCTGCCGCAGGGCCAGGAGAAGTTCACGGGTGCGCTCGTGCAGGCGTTCCTCATCTTCGGATTCCTCCTCATGGGCATGACGTTCGGGCCCATGGGCGCGCTGCTTCCCGAGCTGTTCCCGACCAACGTGCGGTACACCGGCTCGGCCGTGTCGTACAACGTCGCATCGATCCTCGGCGCCGCCGTGGCGCCCTCGATCGCGCTGGGTCTGTGGGCCCTCGGCGGCGGCAACCCCTGGCTCGTCGGCGTGTACCTCGCCGCGGCCGGCGTGCTCACGCTCGTCGCGCTCCTCATCGGCAAGGAGACGAAGGACGTCGACCTCGACGACGACGCGGCGGTCGCAGCGGCCTCCCGACGCTGAGCCGATGCGCGGGGCGGTTGCCTAGGCTGGCTGAGGTGCGCTCGGCGATCCCCCGCGCACCTCGGAAGGAGACCCCGTGAGCCAGACCGCCCCGCGCGCACGCCGCTCGCTCTTCGCGCGACCGCGTGCAGAGGAAGGACCGCGCGCGTCGTTCCGGCAGCTGCTCCCCTTCCTCCTGGAGCACCGCGGCGTGCTCGTCGTCGTCGCGGTGCTGAGCATCGTCGAGGCGGTCGCGACGCTCGTCCAGCCGCTCCTCATCGGGCAGGTGATCGACCGCGTCCAGGCCAGCTCACCTCTCGGGTGGCTGCTGTGGGCTCTCGTCCTCCTCGTCCTCGCCTCGAGCGCCGTGGGCGCGTACCAGCACTACCTCCTGCAGCGCACGGGCACCGCGGTCGTCCACTCGAGCCGGCGCCGCCTCATCGCGCGCATCCTCCACCTCCCGGTGAGCGAGTTCGACGCGCGGCGCACCGGCGACCTCGTCTCGCGCGTCGGCACCGACACGACGCTGCTCTACGCCGTCCTCACCCAGGGCCTCGCCGACAGCGTGGGCAACGCCCTCCTGTTCGTCGGCGCCCTCGTGGCGATGCTCTTCATCGACCCCGTGCTGCTGCTGACGATCGTCGGCGTCATCGGCGTCTCCGGTGCCGCCGTCGGGCTCCTGTCCGGTCGCATCCGCGCCGCATCGGCCGCGCAGCAGGAGCGCGTGGGCGAGCTCTCGAGCGGCGTCGAGCGCGTGATCGGATCCATCCGCACCATCCGCGCGGCGGGAGCGACCGACCGCGAGCAGGAGTCGGTCGGCGCGATGGCGACCGCCGCGTACCACGCCGGCATCCGCGTCGCGAAGGCGTCTGCGCTCGTCGTCCCGGTCGCGGGCATCGCGATGCAGGTCTCGCTGCTCGTCGTGCTCGGCGTCGGCGGCATGCGCGTCGCATCGGGAGCGCTCACCATCGCGAGCCTCGTCACGTTCGTGATGTTCCTCTTCCTCCTCATCATGCCCCTCGCCTCGGCGTTCGGGGCCATCGCGAGCGTCGGCCAGGCGCTCGGCGCGCTCGGGCGCATCCAGGAGGTCCTCGACCTCCCCACCGAGGACGCCGACGACCGCGTCCGCGCCGACGCCGCGCCGGCGACCCCGCGCGGCGGCAGGACGGACGCGCGAGAGCAGGACCCCTCCGCGGGAATCCTCCTGCAGCGGGCGGATTCTCCTGCAGCGGATGGCACGGGCGCGACGGCAGCGGATGGCGCGACACCGGCGACCGCGGATGGCGCGGCGCCGGCGACCGCGGATGGCGCGGCGCCGGCGATCGCCTTCCGCGACGTGCGCTTCGCCTACCCCGCGGCCGCGGTCGCGGCACGCGAGGAGGCGGCGCGCGAGGCGCAGCGGGCGATCGAGCGCGCGCACCTCGAGGCGGGGCCGCTCGACGAGGAGGCGGCGCAAGCGCCGAGCGAGGCCGACCGCGAGGTGCTCCGCGGCGTCTCCTTCGAGGTGCCGCACGGCGCGCGCGTGGCGCTCGTCGGCCCGTCCGGCGCGGGCAAGTCGACCATCCTCTCGCTCATCGAGCGCTTCTACGACCCGACGGGCGGCGCGGTCCTCCTCGACGGCGTCGACATCCGCGATCTGGCCCGTGCCGAGCTGCGGTCGCATTTCGGATACGTCGAGCAGGACGCGCCGACGCTCGCCGGCACTCTCGCCGACAACCTCCGCCTCGCCTCGCCCGACGCGAGCGACGCCGACTGCGACCGCGTGCTGCGCGCCGTGAACCTCGGCGAGATCGTCGACCGCAGCCCGCTCGGGATCGACACCCCGGTGGGCGAGGACGGCGTCATGCTGTCCGGAGGCGAGCGCCAGCGGCTCGCGATCGCCCGCGCGCTGCTCGCGGCTCCGCCCATCCTGCTCCTCGACGAGTCGACGTCGTCCCTCGACGGCGTCAACGAGCAGAGGATGCGCGAGGCGATCGACGCGGTCGCCGAGGGGCGCACGCTCATCGTGATCGCGCACCGCCTCTCGACCGTCGTCGACAGCGACCGCATCATCGTGCTCGATCGCGGCCGGGTGATCGGCCAGGGCACGCACTCGGAGCTCGTCGCGAGCGTGCCGCTCTACCGCGATCTCGCGAAGCACCAGCTGCTCGTGTGAGTCGCCTTCCCCGATGTCGGCGGCCACGGGCAGGATGGGCGGCATGGATCTCCCGGCCCTGCGGCGAGCGCGCCTGCGCCACCACCGGCTCGTCGCTCCCGCGCGCACGCCCGTCGACGCCGCCCGCCATCTGACCGCCACCCAGTCCCAGGACTTCTGGGGCGGCCGGCTGGCTCTCGCCGCACGGACGCGCGGCGCAGGGGTGTCGGCCGTCGACCGCGCCTACGACCGCGGCGCACTCGTGCGCGCGTGGACCCAGCGCGGCACGCTGCACACCGTCGCGGCCGAGGACCTCGGCTGGATGCTGTCGGTCACCGCCACGCGGATGCTGCAGGCCGACGCGAAGCGGCTGCGCGACCTGGGCATCGCCGACGACGACATCGCGCGCGCCGAGACGCTCGCCGTGGGCGCCCTGCGCGGCGGCGGCCGCCTGACCCGCGCGGAGATCGCCGCGGTCTGGGAGTCGGGCGGCATCTCGACGGCCGGTCAGCGCGGCTACCACCTCATCGTCACGCTCGCGCTCCACCGCGTCCTCGTCTGGGGCCCCGTCGTCCATCGCGACGGGGTCGAGCCGCGCGAGCAGCACCTCGTCCTCGCCGAGGAGTGGATCCGCGAGTCCGCATCGCCCGCCGACCCGCTCGCCGAGTTCTTCGCGCGCTACATCGCGGGGCACGGACCGGCCACGGCGCGCGACTTCGCCTGGTGGGCCGGGCTCCCGCTCACCACGGCACGCGCGGCCGCTGCCGCCGCGGCGGATCGGGTGAGGGTCGTCCGCGACGCCGACGAGCCGCTCTACGCGTCTCCCGCGCGGCCGCGCACCGCTCCCGACGCCGCGCGGACGTTCGCCCTGCCGACGTTCGAGGAGTTCTACATCGCCTACGCCGACCGCACCGTGACCGCATCCCCCGAGGCGCTCGCGGCCGCAGGTCCCGGCGCCAACGGCATGGTGCGGCCCCTCATCGTGCACGACGGCGAGATCGTCGGCGTGTGGAAGCCGCCCGCGATGGCGCAGCGGGCGACGGGCGACGCGCAGATCGAGCTCTTCGCCGACGCTCCGATCGACGCATCCGACGCGCGCACCGCGGTCGACCGGGCCATGGCCATCCTGCGCGCGTGAGCCGAGCATGAAGCGGCCCGCCCCGGATCGGAAGGGGGCGGGCCGCTGGGGTGCGTCACCCGGCGTGCGGTCCGGGTGGACGCGGCGGAAGGCCGTCTGTGCGGATCAGGCCTTCGCGGACTCGAGACGCTCGCGAAGAGCCGCGAGCTGCGCCCGCAGCGCGGTCGGGACGCGGTCGCCGAACGTGTCGTAGAACTCCTCGGTGAGCGCCGCCTCGGCGAGCCACGACGTCGGGTCGACCTCGAAGAGCTCCTCGAGGTCGGCTGCGGGCACATCGATGCCGTCGAGGTCGAGGTCGGCGACGACCGGCAGCAGGCCGATGGCGGACGGCACAGCCTCGACCTCGCCCTGCAGGCGACGGATGATCCAGTCGATCACGCGCGAGTTCTCGCCGAACCCGGGCCAGAGGAAGCGGCCGTCAGCGCCCTTGCGGAACCAGTTGACCTGGAAGATCCGCGGGAGCTGCTCGGCCTTGCCGCCCATCTCGAGCCAGTGCCCGAAGTAGTCGGCCATGTTGTACCCGCAGAACGGCATCATCGCGAACGGGTCGCGACGCAGCTCGCCCACGGTGCCCTCGGCCGCCGCGGTGCGCTCCGACGAGATCGTCGACCCGAGGAAGACGCCGTGCTCCCAGTCGAACGCCTCGACGACGAGCGGGACGTTCGTCGCGCGACGGCCCCCGAAGAGGATGGCATCGAGCGGCACCGCCTCCTCCCAGTCGTCCGCGATCGACGGCGCCTGATCGGCGGCCACGGTGAAGCGCGAGTTCGGGTGGGCGGCCGGGCGGCCCGCGTCCGGCGTCCAGTCCTGGCCCTGCCAGTCGATGAGGTGCGCGGGCGTCTCGTCCGTGAGGCCCTCCCACCAGACGTCGCCGTCGTCGGTCAGCGCGACGTTCGTGAAGAGCACGTTGCCCCACAGCGTCTCGACCGCGGTGACGTTCGTCGACGCGCCCGTGCCGGGTGCGACCCCGAAGAACCCGGCCTCGGGGTTGATCGCGTGGAACCGGCCGTCGGCGCCGGGGCGGATCCACGTGATGTCGTCGCCGAGGGTCTCGACCTTCCATCCGGGGATGGTGGGGCGCAGCATCGCGAGGTTCGTCTTGCCGCAGGCCGACGGGAAGGCCGCGGCCACGTGGTACGCGCGGCCGGCGGGGTCGATGACGCGGATGAGCAGCATGTGCTCGGCCATCCAGCCCTGGTCGCGCCCGAGCACCGAGGCGATCCGGAGCGCGAAGCACTTCTTCGCGAGGATGGCGTTGCCGCCGTAGCCCGAGCCGAACGACCAGACCTCGAGCGTGTCGGGGAAGTGCACGATGTACTTCTCGTCGTTGCACGGCCACGCGACGTCGGCCTCGCCCGGCTCGAGCGGGGCTCCGACGGTGTGCACCGTGCGCACCCAGTCGGCTCCCTCGGCGATGAGGCGCGTGACGTCGTCGCCGACGCGGGTCATGATCTCGATCGACGCGACCGCGTACGGGCTGTCGGTGACCTGCACGCCGATCTGCGAGATCGGACCGCCGACCTTGCCCATCGAGAACGGCACGACGAACATCGTGCGGCCGCGCATGGAGCCGCGGAACAGCGGGTTCAGCGTCTCGCGCATCTGCGCGGGGTCGGCCCAGTTGTTCGTGGGGCCGGCGTCCTCCTCGCGCTCCGAGCAGATGTACGTGCGCGACTCGAGGCGCGCGACGTCGCCGGGGTGCGATCGCGCGAGGAACGAGTTCGGGCGCTTCTCGGCGTCGAGCGGGATGAGCGTACCCGAGGCCACCATGTCGGCGATGAGCGCGGCGTTCTCCTCCGCGGAGCCCGAGACCCAGTGGATGCGATCGGGCTGGGTGAGACGGGCGATCTCGTCGACCCACGCGGCGAGCTCGCGCATGCCGGCGCCGTCGTAGGCGGGCCGTGCGCCGAAGCCGGCGAGGGCGTCCGTCGTGTGAGGGGCGAGGGGTTCGGCGATTGCCATCAGAGCTCCTTGTGGGTGAGACGTGGTCGCCATGCCAGGTTCTCTCGGTTCTGCCGCCTTTTCGGCCATCCGAAGTCGAAAGAATGATGGATCTTTAGCTATCATCAAGGAATGCCTCCGATGAGCGACCAGAAGACCGGCCTCGAGCTCAAGACCCTCGGCCACCGCATCCGCCATCACCGCGTGCAGCGGGGGCTGACGCTCGACGAGCTCGGCGCGCTCGTCGGGGTCGCCGGAAGCCAGCTGAGCCTCATCGAGAACGGCAAGCGCGAGCCGAAGCTCTCGCTGCTGCAGGCCATCGCCGACGCCGTCGACACGAACGTCACCGACCTCATCTCAGGAGAGCCGCCGAACCGCAGGGCCGCCCTCGAGATCGAGCTCGAGCGGGCGCAGTCGAGCCAGGTGTTCCGCCAGCTCGGCGTCCCGCCGATCAAGGTGACCAAGGGTCTCAGCGACGAGACCATCGAGTCGATCATCGGCCTGCACCGCGAGCTGCAGCGCCGTGAGAACGAGGCGATCGCCACCCCGGAGGAGGCGCGGCGCGCCAACACCGAGCTGCGCCTGCGGCAGCGCGCGGCCAACAACTACCTGCCCGAGATCGAGGAGCTCGCCGAGCGCCAGCTGCGCGCGGCCGGCCACACCTCGGGCGCCCTCAAGCACCGCACGGTGAGCATCATGGCCGAGCAGCTCGGCTTCGAGCTCATCTACGTGAACGACCTGCCCTCGTCGACGCGCTCGATCACCGACCTCGAGAACGGCCGCATCTACCTGCCCCCGGCGTCGATCCCCGGCGGCCACGGTCTCCGCTCGATGGCTCTGCAGGCCATGGCTCACCGGCTGCTCGGGCACGAGCGGCCCACCGACTACGCCGACTTCCTCCAGCAGCGGCTCGAGATCAACTACTACGCCGCCTGCTGCCTCATCCCGCAGACCGCCGCGGTGGCGTTCCTCGAGCAGGCGCGCAAGGACCGCAATCTCGCCGTCGAGGACTTCCGCGACGCGTTCGGCGTGACGCACGAGGCGGCGGGCATGCGGATGACGAACCTGCTCACGACCCACTTCGGCATGCGGCTGCACTTCCTCAGGGTGGGCAGCCAGGGCCAGGTGGAGCGCGTGTACGAGAATGACGGCCTGCCGCTGCCCGAGGATGTGACCGGTGCGATCGAGGGCCAGATCGTGTGCCGCAAGTTCGCGGCGCGCAACGCCTTCGAGCAGCAGAACCGCACGACCGAGCACTACCAGTACACCGACACCCCGGCCGGCACGTTCTGGTGCGCGACGCAGACGGGCTCGCGCAGCTCGGGCGAGTTCTCGATCACCGTCGGCGTCCCGTTCGACGACGCGAAGTGGTGGCGCGGACGCGAGACGCAGGTGCGCGCGTCGTCGAGCTGCCCCGACGAGTCGTGCTGCCGGCGGCCGCCGAGCGTCGCGGAGTCGCCGTGGCGCGGCAAGGCGTGGCCGAGCGCGCGCGTCCACACGCACATCTTCTCGCCGCTGCCCCGCGGCGCCTTCCCGGGCGTCGACGACCTCGAGGTCTACGAGTTCCTCGACCGCCACAGCGAGCACTGACCTCCCCCGCCCCCCTTCTGCATGTCTCACTCGCCGTGGTTTCGGCGGCCCCTTTCACACCCCGTGTGAGACATGCAGAACCTGGACGGGGTCATCCCGGAGGAGGACCCTGGGATGACCCGGGTTCATCCCCCAGCGGGATGTGCGCGACGCCCCGCCGGGCGGAAGCTGGAGCAGTACCAGCCGCCGACCCGAGGAGCCGTCATGCCGGCCACCGCCATCCCCTCGCCCTCGCAGCCCCCGAGCGCATCGCGCCGCACGGGGCTCGTCGACCCCGCGTACAGCGCCCTGCGCATCGCCGCGGGCTCGCTCGTCTTCCTCGGCACGGAGTCGACCGTGTCGGTGAGCACGCTGCGCCTCGCGGGCGAGCCATCCGCCTCGTAGCCGGCGAGCGGCCGGCGTGGCAGGCTGAGGCCATGAAAGCGTGGTTCATCCGGCTCGTCTGCCTCTACCTCTTCGACGTGCTCGTGCTCGCGGTCGTCGGATGGCTCGTCCCGTTCGTCTCCGTCGGCTGGGCCGCGTGGTGGGCGGCCCTCGTGCTCGCGCTGGCGACGATCTGGCTCAAGCCGCTCCTCGCACGGATCTTCCGCGGCGCCGCGTCCTCGCTCGCGCGGCGGGCGCGCATCGGCGAGAAGCTCGTCCAGTACCTCGCGACGTTCCTCGTGCAGCTCGTCATCTGGATGCTCGTGGTCGCCCTGTCGGACGTCGACGTGCGCGGCTGGTTCTGGGGCTACGTCCTCCCGCCGCTCTACCTGCTCGTCGCGTGGGTCGTCTACGACCTCATCGACGACCGCTTCGAGCGCCGGGCGACGCGGATGCTCGACGACGCCCGGGCGCGCATCAAGCGCCGCGGATGATCCTCACTCCTCCGCCAGGCGGGCCTTGAGATCCTTGCGGAGGATCTTGCCCGATGCGGACTTCGGGATGGCGTCGACGAACTCGACCCGGCGCAGCTTCTTGTAGGGCGCGACCTGGCCGTTGAGCTCGGCGAGCACGGCGTCGGCGTGGGGCTCGCCCTGCGGGACGACGAAGGCCACGGGCGCCTCGTCGCCGTCCTCGAGCGGCTCGCCCACGACCGCCGCATCCGCGACGCGGTCGCTCGCGAGCAGGAGCGCCTCGAGCTCCGCGGGCGCCACCTGGTAGCCCTTGTGCTTGATGAGCTCCTTGAGCCGATCGACGATGAACACGGCCCCGCTCGCGTCGTACGCGGCGATGTCGCCCGTGCGCAGCCACCCGTCCTCCGTCAGGCACGCGGCCGTCGCCTCCGGGTTGTCGAGGTACCCGAGCATCACCTGCGGCCCGCGCACCCACAGCTCGCCCGAGCGCGAGCGCCCCTCCTCCGGCACCTCGATCACCGCGTGCGTCTCGATGTCGACGATCTGCGCCTCGGTGCCCGGCACGGCGGGCCCGATCGACGAGAGCGGGACGCCGTCGCTCGCGCCGCGGACCATGGCGTGCGAGACGGGGCTGAGCTCGGTCATGCCGTAGCCCTGCAGCACCTCGACGCCGAGACGGTCGGCGACCGCGCGGCCGAGTCGCTCGTCGAGGGGCGCGGCTCCCGAGAAGACCGTGCGCAGGGCGCTCAGGTCGTACTGGTCGACGAGCGGGTGCTTCGCGAGGGCGACCGCGATCGGCGGGGCGATGAACGCGTAGGAGACGCGGTGGTCCTGCAGGACGCGCAGGAACTCCTCGAGATCGAACCTCGGCATCGTGACGAGCGTCGCACGCGCGCGCAGCGCGAGGTTCAGGAGCACGGTCATCCCGTAGATGTGGAAGAACGGGAGCACCGCGAGCAGGCGCTCCTGCGGCGACACGTGCAGTCGCGCGACGCACTGCTGCACGTTCGCGACGAGGTTGCGGTGCGAGAGCATGACCCCCTTGGGCAGGCCCGTCGTGCCCGACGAGAACGGGATCACGGCGACCTGGCTCCGCGCCTCCGGGGTCACGTCGGGGGCGGGATGGCCCTCGGCCAGCAGGTCGCGGAGGGTCGGGAACGCGTCCCACCCGTCGAGGACGACGATGCGCTCGGCCGGGATGCCGGTCGCCTGCGCTGCGGGCACCGAGCCGGGCGCGAGCGGCGAGACCGTCACGTGCGCGACGGCCCTGGCCATCCGCAGCTGCTTCTCGATCTCGCCCGGCGTGAAGAGCGCGTTGACCGTGGTCGCCGTCGCGCCGGCGCGGAGGATGCCGTGGAAGGCGATCGCGAAGGCCGGGGTGTTGACCGCGTGCAGCGAGACCACGTCTCCGGGGCCGATGCCGCGCGCGGCGAGCGCGCCCGCGAAGGCGTCGATCGCGTCGACGAGCGCTCCGTAGGTCAGCGGGTCGCCGGTCCGGCCGTCGATGAAAGCGACGAGGTCGCGCTCGTCGTCGCGGAGATCCGCGAACAGGAGGTCGTAGACGGGTGCGTCGGGAATGGTGAGCTCGGGCTCCGGAGCGTGCATGATGGCCTCTCGTCCCCTTCAGGGCCGCCCCTCCGACGGCCCCTCCGGTCGCCGTCGACCGGATGCGGGGAGTCTCTCACGAAGAACCCCGGCCCGACGAGAGCGGACCGGGGTTCGTGTCGGCGGACGCGACTCAGGCGAGGGAACGCTCGGCCGCCTCGACGACGTTCGTCATGAGCAGCGCCACGGTCATCGGGCCCACGCCGCCGGGGTTCGGCGACAGGAAACCCGCGACCTCGGCGACGTCGGGGTGCACGTCTCCGAAGACCCGCTGCCTCCCAGTCTCGGGGTCGGTCTCGCGTGTGACGCCCACGTCGAGCACGGCCGCGCCGGGCTTGACGTCCTCCGCGCGGATGAGGTGCTTGACGCCGGCGCCCGCGACGATGACGTCGGCCTCACGCAGGTACGGCGCCATGTCGGGCGTGCCCGTGTGCACCTGGGTGACCGTCGCGTTGACGTCGCGCCGCGTGAGCAGGAGCCCCATGGGGCGGCCGATCGTCACGCCGCGGCCGACGACCACGACGTGCTTGCCGTTCAGGTCGTACCCGTTGCGCACGAGCAGCTCGATGACGCCGCGGGGCGTGCACGGCAGCGGAGTGGCGATCGGCGCGTTCACGTTGAGCACGAGACGGCCGAGGTTCGTCGGGTGCAGGCCGTCAGCGTCCTTCGCGGGGTCGATGCGCTCGAGCACCGCGTCCGTGTCGATGTGCTTGGGCAGCGGCAGCTGCACGATGTAGCCGTGGCACGTCGGATCGGCGTTGAGCTCGTCGATCAGCGCCTCGACGTCGGCCTGGGTCGCGTCGGCCGGCAGCTCGCGCTGGATCGAGTTCATCCCGATCGCCACCGACTGCTTGTGCTTCATGCCGACGTACAGCTGCGACGCGGGGTCGGCGCCGACGAGCACGGTCGCGATGCCGGGCGTGACGCCCTTCGCCGCGAGGGCGGCGACCCGCTCCGCGAGCTCCGCCTTGATCGCGGCCGCGGCCGCCTTGCCGTCGAGAATCTGTGCGGTCATCCGTCTTCGTCTTCCCTCGTTCGTGGGTCAGAACCCGTCGAGACTAGTGCCCGTCGTCCAGGCCAGCGCGGGGAGCGCTGGCTTCGACGACCGGGGCTAGTCTCGACGGATCGGGGCGCCTCAGACGCCTGCGTAGCCCTGGCCGACCTGCTCGAGGCCGGGGTAGAGCGGGAACGCGTCGGCGAGCTTCGCGACGCGCTCGCGCAGGGCGTCGACGTCGGCGCCGGGGAGCAGCGCGAGGGCGATGATGTCGGCGACCTCGGTGAACTCGGCGTCGCCGAAGCCGCGCGTCGCGAGCGCGGGCGTGCCGATGCGCAGGCCCGACGTGACCATCGGCGGGCGCGGGTCGTTCGGGACGGCGTTGCGGTTGACCGTGATGCGGATGTCGTGCAGGAGGTCCTCGGCCTCCTTGCCGTTGATCGCGGCGTCGCGCAGGTCGACGAGCACGAGGTGCACGTCGGTGCCGCCCGAGCGGACCGCGATGCCCGCGTCCTTCACGTCCTGCTGCGAGAGGCGATCGGCGAGGATGGCCGCGCCGCGGACGGTGCGCTCCTGACGGTCCTTGAACTCGGGCGTCGCGGCGAGCTTGAACGCGGTCGCCTTGGCGGCGATCACGTGCATGAGCGGGCCGCCCTGCTGACCCGGGAAGACGGCCGAGTTGATCTTCTTCGCGATGTCGGCGTCGTTCGTGAGGATGAAGCCCGAGCGGGGGCCGCCGATCGTCTTGTGCACGGTCGACGAGACGACGTGCGCGTGCGGGACGGGGCTCGGGTGGACACCCGCGGCGACCAGGCCCGCGAAGTGCGCCATGTCGACCCAGAGGTACGCGCCCACCTCGTCGGCGATCTCGCGGAACGCGGCGAAGTCGAGCTGGCGGGGGTACGCCGACCAGCCGGCGATGATGACCTTCGGCTTGTGCTCGAGGGCGAGGCGGCGCACCTCGTCCATGTCGACGAGCGAGGTCTCGGGGTTCACGCCGTAGGCGACGATGTCGTAGAGACGGCCGGAGAAGTTGATCTTCATGCCGTGCGTGAGGTGGCCGCCGTGGTCGAGCGAGAGGCCGAGGATGGTGTCGCCGGGGCGGGCGATCGCGTGCAGCACGGCGGCGTTGGCGGTGGCGCCCGAGTGCGGCTGGACGTTCGCGAACTCGGCGCCGAACAGCTCCTTGGCGCGGGCGATCGCGAGCTCCTCGGCGACGTCGACCTCCTCGCAGCCGCCGTAGTAGCGGCGGCCCGGGTAGCCCTCGGCGTACTTGTTCGTGAGCACGGAGCCCTGCGACTGCAGCACCGAGACGGGCACGAAGTTCTCCGACGCGATCATCTCGAGGAAGCCGCGCTGGCGATCGAGCTCGCGCTGCAGCACCTCCGCGATCTCCGGGTCGACCTCGGCGAGGGGGGCGTTGAACAGCGGATCGGTCATGGCGATCTCCAGACGACAGACGAAAAGGGGTCATCGCATCGGCCCAGGCGTGCGGTCGAATGCCGTCTCGGTCGCTTCCCGGTGGTGCACCACCTCAACGCCAGTCGCGACGCGAACAGCATAGCCGACCCGAGTCGGATGGCCGCGGTCGGGTGGATGTGGGAGGGTCGGGAGCATGGGGACCGTGATCCACTCGACGCTGCTCGTCTCCGACCGCCGCGCGGAGCGCGACGGCTGGATCCGCTTCGAGGACGGACGCGTCTCGTCGCGCGGCGACGGAGACGGATGGCGCGCCGCAACGCAGACGGGCGATGTCGTCATCGACGCGGCCGAGATCGCGGGCGACGGCGCCGTGCTCACGCCGGGGCTGATCGACCTGCACGGGCACGGCGGTGCGGGCGCCGCCCACGAGGACGGGGCGGACGCCATCCGGACGGCACGCGCTCTGCACCGGGCGCACGGCACGACGCGAGCGGTCATCTCGCTCGTGACCGGCTCCGTCGACGACCTCGAGGCGCGCGTCGCCGCCATCGGGCGCCTCGCCCAGCACGAGGACGACATCCTCGGCAGCCATCTCGAGGGGCCGTTCCTGGACCCCGGCCATCACGGCGCGCATGACCCCGAGCTCCTGCGCCACCCCGACGCCGACACGGTCGCGCGCCTGCTCGCGGCAGGCGAGATCGGCGGAACCCAGACCATCCGGCAGATCACGATCGCCCCCGAGCTGCCCGGCGCGATCGACGCGATCCGCGCCATCTCAGCGGCGGGGGTCATCGCGGCGATCGGGCACACCGACGCCGACGCCGACGCGACCGCGGCGGGCGTCGACGCCGGTGCGACGCTCGTGACGCACGCCTTCAACGCGATGCCGGGCATCCACCACCGCCGGCCGGGGCCCATCCCCACCGCGGCGCGCGACGACCGGGTCGTGCTCGAGCTCATCGCCGACGGTGTGCACGTCGCCGACGCCGTGATGCTCATGCTGCTCCGGGCGGCGCCGGGCCGGGTCGCGCTCGTGACCGACGCGATGGCGGCGACCGGCATGGCCGACGGCGACTACGCGATCGGCGCCCTCGACGTGGTCGTCGAGCAGGGCGTCGCGACGGTGCGCGGCACCGACACCATCGCGGGCTCCACGCTCACGCAGGACGTGGCGCTCCGCCGCGTCCTCGGGCTCGGCGTCCCGCTGCCCGACGCGGTCGGGGCGCTCACGGCGACACCCGCCAAGGTGCTGCGCCGCGACGACCTCGGCACGCTCCGCACCGGGGCGATCGCCGATGCGGTTCTGTGGAGCCGCGAGCTCGAGGTCGCGCGCGTCTGGACGGCGGGCGCCGTGCGCTGAGGCGTCCGGAGAGAGATCAGGGGCCCGGACCCCTCCCCCGAGTGTCCGAGCCCCTCGTCGCGAGCGGCGATGCCGCCTCGCGAGACCTCCGACCCGAAGCTCCCCAGCAGCTGGGCGGAACGTCCCTCACCGCATGAGACGGCGGTGGGGCGGTTTCATTACGCGACTTCCGAGAAATTTGTCGAACTCCGGATGTGACCGTGCCATCGGGCGGAAAATCCCCCGTGAATCCCTACATCGGGGTGGCGGAGCCGCCCGATCCGCGGGAGGATGTTCACCGGCCTGACGACCCGACGTCGGCCGCACGCGCACCCGCCGCCACCGATGCGACGAGGGGTGTGCCCACCGACACGGACCCGCACCTATGACCACAGACGACGAGAACCTCAGCGACGGCGAGGCGCCGGCATCGGCGACCCCCGACGCGGATCTCGTCCTACGCACCCGCTCGGGCGACCACGACGCGTTCGGCGAGCTGTGGCGACGCCACTACCGATCGGGCATCGTCGCCGCGCGGTCGATCACGTCGAGCCTCGACGCCGACGACCTCGTGCAGGAGTCATACGCGAAGATCTTCCAGTCGATCCAGCGCGGCAACGGGCCGACCGGCTCGTTCCGCGCCTACCTCTTCACGACTATCCGCAATGTGGCGGCGTCGTGGGGCCGCGCGCGCACGGAGGCGACGAGCGACGCGCTCGAGGAGGTCGAGGACCCGGAGTCGACCGAGGTCGCCACGGACGAGGCGCTCGACCGCAGCCTCACCCACACCGCCTTCCGCAGCCTGCCCACGCGCTGGCAGGAGGTGCTCTGGTACACCGAGATCGAGCAGATGAAGCCCGCGGAGATCGCGCCGCTGCTCGGCATGAAGGCGGCCGCCGTCTCGCAGCTCGCGTTCCGCGCTCGCGAGGGGCTGCGCGAGGCGTGGATCCAGGCGCACATCGCCTCCGTCGAGGACGGGTCCGCGCACGCCTGGACGATCGAGCGCCTCGGCGCGTACACGCGAGGCAACCTCGGAGCGCGCGACCAGGCCAAGGTCGACGCGCACCTCGGCGAGTGCGCGCGCTGCGCGATCGTCGCCTCGGAGGCGAAGGAGGTCGGCAGCCGACTCGCCCTCGTGCTCCTGCCGCTCACGATCGGCGTCACCGGCACCGCCGGCTACCTCGCATCGCTCCAGCGTGACGAGTCGGCGCTCGTCGCGCTCGCGGCCATGCCGTCGTCGGTATACGAGGGCGCTGTGGCGGTCGCGGGCGGAGCCGTCGGCGCCGGAGCGGCCACGGGCGCGGCAGCGGATGGCGCCGCCAAGTCGGTCGGGTTCGCTGCGGCGGGCGGCGGGACGGGCGGATCGGGCGGCTCCGCCGGCGGGTCGGCGTCGAGCTCCGCGTGGACGATCGGCGGGCTCGTCGGCGCCGGGATCGCGGCCGCCGCGGTCGCGGGCACGGTGCTCGCGGCGACGCTCACGGGCGGCTTCGCGGGATCCGCGAACGAGGCCGCGTCGGCATTCGAGGACGCCGCGCAGCCCGACGCGTCGATCGAGGCCTCCGACGAGCTGCTCGCGCAGACCCCGGCTCCCGAGGAGCCGATCGCTCCCCCGGTCGACGAGCCCGCGCCATCCGCTTCGCCGACCCCGACGCCGACGCTCACTCCGGCGCCGGCTCCCGAGCCGAGCGCCGAGCCCCAGCCGACGGCCGAGCCTCAGCCGACCGCCGAGCCCCAGCCGACAGCCGAGCCCACGCTCGAGCCGCAGCCGACCGCCGAGCCCGAGCCGTCAGAGGCGCCGTCGCCCGAGCCGAGCCCGTCGGAGGAGCCCGCGCCGAGCCCATCGGACGAGCCGTCGCCCGAGCCGACGCCGCAGCCGTCGGAGCCCGCGCCCGAGGTCGAGAGCCCCGCGCCCATCGGCTTCGAGCGTGCGTCCGTCGTCGATGCACGCGAGCGCATCGTCCAGGTCGACGTGACCGGCGAGCCCGGTGAGCCCGTGGCCGTGACCGAGTCGAGCTCGGCACCCGCTGCGGCCTCTGCGATGCTCCTCTTCACGGCGGTCGACGCGGATGCCCTCGCGGAGGGCGAGTTCTCGGCCGACGGCGTCGCGGAGCTCCAGTTCGCCCTCACCGCCGTCCAGGTGATGGACGACGTCACGCTCGAGATCGCCTATCGCGACGTCGAGGGCGAGTCGTTCGTCGCGTCGCTGTCGACGCTGGGCGTGCGCGATCCGCTGCTCGAGGCCGTCGAGCCCGAGCCGACTCCGACTCCGACTCCGACTCCGACGGTGACGCCGACCGCGAGCCCGACGCCCACGCCGGAACCGACGCCGACTGAGACGCCGGTGCCCCCGCAGCGGATCGACATCGGCGCGGCGGTCGATGTCGACAAGAACGCCGGAACCGTCGAGTTCGCTGTGACCGGCGAGGCCAGCAAGCAGGTTTCCGTGTACGTCAACGGGTCGACCTCGTCCGACGACTCGCGAACGCTCGATGCTGAGGGGAAGGCCACGCTCACCATCGCGCTCGGCCCGGGCGAGGTCCGAGACGATCTGCCGATCGAGGTGCGCTATCGGGATGGCGCCCTCGCGGGCCTCGAGGACCGCACGACGCTGGGCGAGCTGATCGATATCGAGGATGTCGCGATCAACGACGAGCTCGACGTCGCTGGAGTAGAGATCAACGACAAGGCGAATAGCGCCAGCGTGAGCATCTCCGGCGAGCGCGACGCCGAGGTGAATCTTCAGCTTGGGGGCGCAACAGTTGCGTCGCTGCCTCTTACCGGGGGCACCGCGGTCGTGGCCCTTCCCCTCACTCATGACCTCGTACAGAGGAACGCAGAGATTCGCGTGGCATATGCTTCGTCGCACGCGACAGCTGCGCCTGTCTCGCGAACGCTCGAGGATCTCGGGCTTCGCACGCTACTCGATGTCGACCTCAGCATCAGCACCGCGCTGCTGGACGACCAGGCAGAGCAATTCACCGTGATCCTGCCGATCAGCGGCGAACCTCATGCTCCGCTAATCGTCGAGATCGGCGGCGTCGAAGTGCCTTCGGAACCTCTCGATGCTGCCGGGCGAGGTTCAGTAACCGTCGTCCCTGAGCTCGACGGAAATCGCCTCGCCTCAAATGACACCGTGGTGATCCGCTACGGCGACGCATCGGTGTGGGGCGCTGCGGCCATGCCAACCACGCTCTCCGAGCTCGGTGTCGAGAGCCTGATCCCAGTCGACCTCGAGGCGACCACAAGCGTGGCAGGCTCCGACGGGGTCGAACGCACCACGATCACGCTGCATGTCGTCGGCAAAGCAAGGGCATCCGTCACCCTTAAATATGCGACAGGCGATGGCGACGCCACAGAACACCTGCCGACCTACGAAGGTGAGGTGACTGCATCAACCGTGCTCGGCGACGACGGCAACGGTGTGCTCACGTTCTCACGTAACCGAGCTCAGCTTGAAGCCGAGTATTGGGACTTTGCAGACGAGCTGCGCATCACCTACGACAACCCGGCGTACGGATCGCCTGTCGAAGGCCTGATGTTCTCTGTCTACCCAGACCTGTACGGGCAGCTCCCACCTTTGGGCGCGTTCCTCGACCTTGCCGCCGGGGGTCGTTAGCACCATCCCACTCCTCTGACCCGGCTACCCTCGTCCGAGTGACGGACAATCCCTACGGGCCCGAGTGGGTGCGGCACGATGCGACCGCGGCCGACGGCATCCGACTCGCGTACTGGACCGCGGGGCAAGGCGCACCGCTCGTGCTCATCGCGGGTCAGGCGGTCGATCACCGGTCGTGGCAGATCGTGGGGCCGGGGCTCCTCCGCGATCGGCAGATCGTGATCTTCGACCACCGCGGCATCGGCGACAGCGAACTGGGCGAGGCCGAGCGCTTCACGACGCGGCTCTTCGCCGACGACATCGTGCACATCCTCGACGATGCGGGCATCGAACGAGCGGACGTCGTCGGGCATTCGATGGGCGGCCGCGTCGCGCAGTGGCTCGCGATCGACCATCCCGAGCGCGTGCGCAAGCTCGTGCTCGTCTCGACATCGGCCGGCGACGCGCACGGCCCGCGGCGTTCCGACGAAGCCGACCGCGCCATCCGCTCGCGCGACCGGAAGGAGGTCGCGTCGGTCTTCTGGGACGAGGCGCAAGACGACCTGGTGCGGCTCCTCGCCGTCGGCCGCGACCGCACCGCCCTCGCCCGGCACCACCGCGCCAGCCGCGCGCACGACACGCTCTCCGACCTGCCGCACATCACGGCCCCGACGCTCGTGCTGCACGGCGAGCTCGACGCCCTGACGCCGGTCGAGAACGCCCGGGTCCTCGACGCGCGCATCCCGGGCGCCCGACTGACCGTGATCAAGGGCGCCAAGCACGGCGTGCTGCTCGACGGCGGGATCGGGATGCAGATCGCCGACCGGTTCCTGCGCCGCCCGCTGCGCTCGGCCCTGCCGGAGGCACCGGCCGACCGGTAGCGTCGAGTCATGGTCACACCTCTTCGCATCGCCGTCACGGGCGCGGCCGGTCAGATCGGCTACAGCCTCCTCTTCCGTCTCGCGAGCGGCGGTCTCGGCGACCGCCCGGTCGAACTCCGCCTGCTCGAGGTCACGCCCGCGCTGCCGAAGGCGGAGGGCGTCGCGATGGAGCTCGTCGACTGCGCGTTCCCCCTTCTCTCCGGGATCGACATCACCGACGATGCGCGGCGCGCGTTCGACGGAGCCGACCTCGCGCTCCTCGTCGGCGCCCGCCCGCGCACGGCCGAGATGACCCGCGGCGATCTCCTCTCCGCCAACGGAGCGATCTTCACGGCCCAGGGTCAGGCGCTGAACGACGTCGCAGGCGACGACATCCGCGTGCTCATCACGGGCAACCCCGCGAACACCAACGCGCTGATCGCGCAGCAGAACGCGCCCGACATCCCGGCCGAGCGCTTCTCGGCCCTGACCCGTCTCGACCACAACCGCGCTCTCGCGCAGCTGGCGCTCAAGACGGGCGCGCCGGTGTCGGAGATCTCGCGCATGACGATCTGGGGCAACCACTCCGCGACGCAGTACGCCGACCTGTCGCACGCCGTGGTGTCAGGCCGGCCCGCGCTCGAGCTCGTCGACCGTCCGTGGATCGAGAGCGAGTTCCTGCCGACCGTCGCGAACCGGGGCACGGCGATCATCGAGGCGCGCGGATCGTCGTCCGCAGCGTCCGCGGCGAGTGCGACGGTGGATGCCGCGCGCGACTGGCTGAACGGCACGACCGAAGGCGACTGGACCTCGATGGCGGTCGTCTCCGACGGGTCCTACGGCGTGCCCGAGGGACTCGTGTCGTCCTTCCCCGTGCAGACGGAGAACGGCGGATGGCGGATCGTGCCCGACCTCGAGATCGACGGCTTCTCGCGCGCCCGCATCGACACGTCGGTCGCCGAGCTCGCCGACGAGCGCACGGCCGTGCGCGAGCTCGGGCTCATCCCATCCTGAGTTGATGGTGGTTCCTCCCGAGACGAGCGGGGCGCGGCCCCCGGAGGCGGGCGGGCGCTGGCGAAGCTCCGTCCTCACCGGTCCTCGTGGCAGACGCCTGTGCCTGGAGCTCGCCGCACGCGACGACGCGGTGTGGTCGGCGCTGTTCGAGGCTGCACGTTCGCGCGACAAGGGCGAGGTCGCCCTGCGGCCCACGAGCGATCTCGCTGAAGCCATCGAGCGAACGCAGCGTTCCGGCTGGACAACGGAGGAGCTCGCGAGTGCGCTGGTCACGAGCGTCGACTCGGCAGTGTACTGGCAGCCTCCGCGGACGGAGGACGACGTCGCCGGGCTCGAAGGCGTCCGCGCCTCGCTGCGTGCAACCGCCGACGAGGTGGAACGCGCGGCACCGTCGTGGTGGTCATCGCCCCGACGGCACATCCAGTGGACGATCGACTGGCAGGATGCGGGCGGCCCTGCGCCTCCCGCACGCCCGGCCGCCGATGCACTGCGTCGCTGGCGTGCGCATGTGCTCGCCGATGAGGAGCGTGCGCGTCGAGAGCGCCCGACGGAGCTGGCCGCGCCCCTGAGCGGCGAGTGGGATTCCATTCCTCGTGATGTTCTTGCGACCACGGGCGAGATGGACGACGGCGTGCCCGCGGGCCTGCGCCTCGTCGAGGACTTCCTCGGGTTCGAAAGCGCGACGGCGATCCCCGCAATCGGCGATGGTCGGACGTACGAGATCGCGCGGGAGGAAGACTGGACCGAGCTCTGCCGCCGATACCCGCTCGACGTCACCGCGTCGCGTCGACACGACTGGTTCCGCGCCACCGGTCGCGATGGCCGCTGGCTCATCCCCGATTGGTCCCGTGTCGCGTCCGATTGGGACGCCGTGCATCTGACGGTCGAGTGCTACCTGACGTCGGCGACGCGTCCCATCGCCGTCGACGCAGAGTGGGCGAGCGTGATCGCCGGGTGGACGCCCGACGTCACCTTCTGGCTCACCGACAGCGCGAGCGTCGGGGAAGGCGGCCGCGTCGACTGGCGTGTCGACGCGGGAACGGCCCCGTACACGTGGTCGCGGATCTGACCTGACGCTTCCGCTGCCCTCGCCCGCCCGACACGGGGGCGGGCAGGGCTTTCATCCTCAGCGCCGGCGGCTGTTGCCGAACAGACCCCGGATCACGCTGTTCACGAGCGTCGTCGCCGCCGATCCGATGACGCGCTCGACCACGCGGTCGCTGCTCGACCGCGTGGTGCGCCGCGTCGTCGTGCGGCTCTTGGTCGACTTCAGCAGGCGGTCGTACTCCTGCTGCGCCTTCTTCTCGATCGCGGCCTTCTGCTTCTCGTACTCGGCGTCGGCCTTCGCCTTCTCGAGTGCCTTCTCCTCGGCCTCCGCGGCCTCGGCGGCGGCGTTCATCTTCGCCGTGAGCATCTCGTACGCGGATTCGCGATCGACGGGCTCGCCGTACTTGGGCAGGAGCGTCGACGACGCGACAGCCTGCTCCACGACAGCGGCGGGCGACGCGTCCATGAGCCCCTGCGGTGCGCGCACGCGCGTCCACGCGACGGGCGTGGGCGCACCCTTCTCGCTCATGACGGTGACGATCGCCTCTCCGGTGCCGAGCTCCTGCAGCACCCGCTCGAGGTCGTAGCCCGACTTCGGATACGTCCCGACCGTCGAGCGAAGCGCCTTGGCGTCATCCGGCGTGAAGGCGCGCAGCTGGTGCTGCACGCGGGAGCCGAGCTGCGCGAGCACGTCGCCATCGACATCCTTCGGCGTCTGCGTGACGAAGAAGACGCCGACGCCCTTCGAGCGGATGAGCCGCACCGTCTGCGTGATCGCCGCGAGGAAGTCCTCCGACGCGTTCTTGAAGAGCAGGTGCGCCTCGTCGAAGAAGAACACGAGCTTGGGCTTGTCGACGTCGCCGACCTCGGGCAGCAGCTCGAAGAGCTCGGCGAGGAGGTACATGAGGAACGTCGAGAACAGCTCCGGTCGATCGGCGACGCCCGGCACCTCGAGCAGGGAGACGATGCCACGGCCATCCTTGGCCGTCCGCAGGAAGTCCTGCACATCGAATTCGGGCTCTCCGAAGAAGACGTCGGCGCCGCCCTCGGCGAACGTGATGAGCTCGCGCAGGATGACGCCGGCGGTCGCCGACGACAAGCCGCCCAGCCCCTTGAGCTCGGCCTTGCCCTCGTCGCTCGTGAGGTACTGCAGCACCGCGCGGAGGTCGGCGAGATCGACGAGCGGCAGGCCCTTCTCGTCGGCGTAGTGGAAGACGAGCCCGAGGCTCGACTCCTGCGTGTCGTTGAGACCGAGCACCTTCGACAGCAGGAGAGGCCCGAAGCCGGTCACCGTCGCGCGCACGGGCACGCCCGTGCCGATCCCGCCGAGTGCGAAGTACTCGACCGCCGCCGCCTCGGGCTTCCAGTCCTGGCCGATGCCCTTCGTGCGGGCGAGAAGCTTGTCACTCGGCTCCCCCGGCGTCGCCATGCCCGTGAGGTCGCCCTTGATGTCGGCCGCGAACACGGGCACACCCTTCGCGGCGAGCTGCTCCGCGAGCCCCTGCAGAGTGCGGGTCTTGCCCGTTCCCGTCGCTCCGGCGACGAGGCCGTGCCGGTTGAGCATCGCGAGCGGGATCCGGATCTGCGCGTCGGCGAGCGGCTCCCCGTTCACGAGGGCGCCGATGTCGAGCGTCTCCCCCTCGAAGGCGTAGCCGTCGACGATGCGCTGCACGTCGCCCGCGTCGAGCGGCCCGTCAGACGCCGCGGGCTTCGCGGGTTCCTCGGATGGCTCGGGCTCGGGCTCCGCGGATGGCTCGGTCTCCGGCGCGGACTCGGGCTCGGGCTCCGCGGATGGCTCGGGCTGCGCAGATGGCTCGTCCGCGTCCTCGGCGGGCGGCTCGGCATCGTCCTCGGCGGCCGGCTCGTCGCCATCCGACCCTCCGGCACGCGCCGCGGCGGCCTCTGCGGCGGCGAGCTTCGCGCGGGCCTCCGCGGCCTTGAGAGCGGCTTCGGCGGCCGCGGCCTCCGCGCGCAGTCTCTCGAGTTCGGCGGCAGCGGCGTCAGGAGCGTTCTCGGGGCTCATGGCCACAGCCTAGCCAGCGCGGGTCGCCCGACGCGGGACACGACGCAGGAACTCCCCGGGCCCGGCGCGCGCTCACCCCCAGGATCGCGCGGGCAGCAGGCTCCGCCTGCGACCGGACTCCTGCGCTGTGTCCCGCCTACGACCGGGCGAGCCTCTCCGACTGCTCCCGCCGCTCGGCGATGCGGTCGCGATCTCGCAGGAGACGCGCATTCAGGAGGGCGGCGACGATCAGCGCCGCCCCCGCCCCGACGAGCGCGCCGCCCGCGGTGTCGCTCGCCCAGTGCGCCGAGAGATACGTGCGCGCGAACGCCATCGAGAGCGTCCAGATCACCGCGACCGTGGCCATCCACCATCGCGGGAAAAGCACCCACAGGGCGAACACGACCGTGGCGGCATTGGCCACATGCCCCGACGGGAATGAACCGTGGTCGACGACGACGAGGATGTCCTCGGGGCGCTGCCGCGAGTAGAGCTGCTTGAGCAGCTGCACGAATCCCGCGCTGGCGGCCGTCGCGACGAGGAAGTACAGGGCTCCCCATCGGTGGCGCGTTGCGAGGAGGAAGGCCCCGATCCCGAGCGGGAAGACGAGGATGGCCCACCACCCTCCGCCGATCCGGTCGAGGAGGAGAGAGAACCACAGGCGGACGCCCGCATCGGCCTCGGGCAGCACTCCTGCCCACCACGTGTCGATCGGGAAGGGATCGCGGTGCAGCACCGTGGCCCAGCCGAGCAGCGCGGCCGCCGCGATGAGCCCGATCCCCCACCACAGCATGGCCCGACGCGACATCCCCATCGCCCCATTCTGCCCACGCCCGCGCCGTTCGGGCGCAGGCGTGCGGTCAGTCGGCGAGCAGGCCGAGCGAGCGCGGGCGGACGACGAGCCAGAGCGAGAGGACGGCGATGGCCGAGCAGCCGAGCATCACCGACGCCATCGTGGTGCCCGTGATGCCCGAGGCCGCCGAGATCACGCCGACGAGCGGCGAGATGACGCCCGCGATCCCGTTGTTCGTCGCGCCGAGCACCGAGGCCGCCGTGCCGGCCGCCTCGGGGTGCCGGTCGAGCGCGAGCACCTGCGCGCAGGGGAAGGTGAAGCCGCACGTCGTCATGAAGACGAACAGCGGGATCACGACGCCCCACACGCCGAGCCCGAGCTGGTCGCCGACGATGATGCCGGCAGAGGCGAGCACGAGCACCGCGGTCGCGTACGCGAGCACCCACTGCGGCCCGAACCGTGCCGCGAGACGGGCCGCGACCTGGTTGCCGAGCACGAGGCCGACCGAGTTCGAGGCGAAGAGCAGGCCGTACTGCACCTCGGTGAAGCCGTACGACTGCTGGAACAGGAAGGACGACGCCGACAGGTACGAGAAGAGCCCCGAGAAGGTCATCGCTCCGATCACGAGCACGCCCAGGTACACGCGGTCGGTGAGCACGACGCGATAGCGGTGCCAGACGGACACCGTCTCGTGCGAGATGCGGTCGGAGGCGGGGCGGGTCTCGGGCAGCGCGAAGATCGCGCACAGGAGCATGACCGTGCCGTACGCGGCGAGCACGAGGAAGATCCCGTGCCAGGGCATGACCGTGAGCAGCGCTGAGCCGATGAGCGGCGCCACGACGGGCGCGACCCCCGTCACGAGCGCGAGCCGCGACAGCATGATGACGAGGCGGCGCCCGCCGAACAGGTCGCGCACCATGGCCATCGCGACCACGCCGCCCGCGGCCGCACCCATCCCCATCAGCACGCGCGCGGCGCCCAGCAGCTCGAGCGTGGGCGCGAAGGCCGCCGCGAGGCTCGAGAGCACGTGCAGAGCGGTCACGATGAGCAGCGGAACCCGCCGGCCGAACTTGTCGCTCAGCGGGCCCACGACGAGCTGGCCGAGCGCGAAGCCGATCATCGTGCCCGTGAGCGTGAGCTGGATGGCCGCGCTCGTCGTCTCGAAATCGCGCTCGAGCAGGGGGAACGCGGGCAGGTAGAGGTCGATCGTGAACGGGCCGAGCGCCGTCAGCGCGCCGAGCAGGAGGACGTACGCGAGGCGCCGGCCGCTCGAGAGCGCGTCACCGCGATGCGTGCGCGGCATCTCCCCCGCTGCCGCGCGCGCGGCATCGGGCAGCGGAATCGTCCCCGTGGGCACCGGGATGAGGCCCGTGGCGGTGGGGATGCTGCCCGTGTGCGGGTGGTGCCCGTGCTCGTCGCGCGGGGAACGGTCTTCGTGAGTCATCGTGAGCGTCGCTGCTTTCGCGGACGAGGGGTGCGGGGAAAGAAAGAAGTCCCAGACGACGCCCGGAGGATCCGCGCGAAGGGGACGCCCTCAATCCTAGGGTCGAGGGGGACGGGCAGCGCAAGGCGGAAGCCCAGGTTCCCGGTCCGATTCTCCCAGCGGCGCGCGCATTCAGCCGCATAGGATCGGAGCGTGTCGACGCAGAAGCGCCCCCAGAAGTCCAGCGGCAACCCCGCCCGCCAGGCCGAGATCGAGCAGACGGTCAAGCAGCAGCGCGAGGCCCGGCGTCAGGAGAAGCTCGCCGAGTACCAGCGGCAGCTCAAGAAGCGCCAGCGCGGGAAGCTCGTCTGGTGGACGGTCGGCACGGTCGCGGCGGTCGCCGTGATCGGGGCGATCATCGCGTCGTTCGTCTTCACGCCGCGTCCGAATGTCGCCGAGTACGGCATCGGCGGCGACGGGACGGAGATCGAGGGGGTCGAGACCTTCTCCAACACGAACACGCACGTCGAGGGCACCGTCGAATACGAGCAGACCCCTCCCGCGGGCGGCCCGCACAACGTGTACTGGCTGAACTGCGGCGTCTACAGTGAGCCGCAGCAGAACGAGAACGCGGTGCACTCCCTCGAGCACGGCGCGGTGTGGGTCACGTACGACCCCGAGCTCGTGAGCGACGAGGAGCTCGAGACGCTCAAGGGCTACCTGCCGTCGAGCTACGCGATCCTCTCGCCGTACCCCGACCTCGGGACGCCGGTCGCCGTGAGCGCCTGGAACGCGCAGCTCAAGGTCGACTCGGTCGACGACGAGCGCATCGCTGAGTTCTTCGAGGAGTACTGGCGCAACCAGAACGTGCCGGAGCCGGGCGCCGCATGCACCGGCGCCATCGACGGCCCCGGCAAGCTCAGCTGAGCATGACGGAGTCCGACGGCCCGACCGCGCGCACGGGCATCCCCTGGCCGCTCGTGGTGATCGCGGTCGTGCTCGTGGCGGGCCTCGCGTTCGCGATCGGCCGCTTCACGACGTTCGACGACCTCTCCGACGCGACCGGCTCGGGCGGCGGGCCGAACGCCGCGGATGCCGGCTTCGCGCGCGACATGCAGGTGCATCATGCGCAGGCCGTCGAGATGGCGATGATCGAGTACCGCGCGACCGACGACGACGAGCTCCGCGCCCTCGCGTACGACATCGCGACGGCTCAGGCGGCGCAGCGCGGCGAGATGTACGGATGGCTCGTGGCGTGGGGCCTGCCCCAGGCGGGCGACCCGCTCATGTCGTGGATGTCGGGAACCGGACACGACCACGGCGCGAGCGCGACGGCATCCGCCGAGGAGCTCGAAGCGGCGATGGGGATGGCCACGGCCGAGGAGATCGACCGGCTCGCCTCGCTCGAGGGCTCGGCTCGGGACTGCCTCTTCCTCGAGCTCATGATCCGTCACCACTCGGGCGTGATCGAGATGACGGACGCCGTCGTGGAGCTCGGCAGCGACGAGCGCGTGATCCAGACCGCGCGCAGCATGGGTCAGGGCCAGACGGCCGAGATCGCGGCCATGCAGTCGATCCAGGCGCGCCTCGGCTGCACCGGCTGAGCGGGCCGACGCATGACGAAGGGCCCGTCGTCCGGCGGGCCCTTCATCATGCGGGTCATCCCTTCGCCGAGCCCGCCAGCAGGCCGCGGACGAAGTAGCGCTGCAGGAAGAGGAACACCAGCAGCGGCACGATGATCGCGATGAACGCGCCGGCCGTGAGCAGGTGCCAGTCCTGACCGCGCGACCCGGTCATCTGCGCGAGCAGCTTCGTGATCGGAGCCACGTTGCCGTCCGCGAAGATCAAGGCCACGAGCAGGTCGTTCCAGACCCACAGGAACTGGAAGATCGCGAACGACGCGATCGCCGGCATGCTGAGCGGGAGCACGATCCGGAAGAAGATCTGCCCGTGCCCCGCGCCGTCCACGCGGGCCGCCTCGATGACATCCGCCGGGATCTGCGCGATGAAGTTGTGCAGCAGGAAGATCGCGAGCGGCAGGCCGAAGATCGTGTGCGCGATCCACACCTGCGCGTAGCCCGACGACCCCACCGCCTGGATGACCGGGACCCCGAACAGCTCTCCGCGCGAGAACAGCTGCAGGAGCGGGATGAAGGCCATCTGGATCGGGACGATCTGCAGCGCGAACACGAGCACGAACAGCAGGTTCTTGCCGCGGAAGTCCATCCAGGCGAACCCGTACGCCGCGAGCGTCGCGATGATGAGCGGGATGATCGACGCCGGGAGCGTGATCGCGAAGGAGTTCACGAACGAGCCCAGCATCGTGAGGCCGCCCGTCGAGGTGTTCAGCGCCTCGACGTAGTTGTCGAACGTCCAGCCCCAGTTCTGGAAGACCGTCCACCATCCGGTCGTCTGGATCTCCACACGCGGACGGAACGACGACACGAACACGCCGAACGTCGGGATGGTCCACAGCACCGCGATGACGAGCGCGGCAACCGTGGCCCACGGGTTCGTCAGGCGGCGCTTGGTGTCGCTCAGCGCGCGCTTCCTCGACGGCTTGCCCGCCGTCGTCACGAGCTCGGTCGCGGTCATCAGCGCACCTCCCTCTGTGCCTTGAGCTGTCGCGCGTTGTAGATGACCAGCGGGAGCACGAGCACGAACAGGATCACGGCGTACGCCGCGGACCGTCCGGCCTCGAAGCTGCGGAACTGCGAGTACATCTCGTTCGCGAGCACCGAGGTGTTGTTCGCGCCCGCGGTCATCGTGCGGACGATGTCGAAGATCTTCATGGACGCGATCGCGATCGTCGTGAGGACCACGATCAGGGAGGGCCGGATGCCCGGCACGACGACGTTCATGAAGCGCTCGTACGCGTTGGCTCCGTCGAGCTCAGCCGCCTCGAGCTGCTCGGTCGGCACGCCCTTGATCGCCGCCGACAGCACGACCATCGCGAATCCGGTGTAGATCCACACGAACACGACGATGAGGAACAGCGTGTTCCAGGGCTCCACCTGGAGGAACGGGACAGGGCTGCCGCCGAACCAGACGATGATCTGGTTGACGAAGCCGATCTGCTCCGCGTCTGCGGGCCGGGCCGTGTACATGAAGCGCCAGATGATCGACGCACCGACGAACGAGATCGCCATCGGCAGGAACACGAGGATCTTGTAGACCTTCTCCCCGCGCGTCTTGTCGATGAAGTACGCGTACACGAGGCCCACGACCGTCGACACGATCGGGGCGATGAGCACCCAGACGATCGTGTTCACGATCGTGCGGATGCCCTGCGGCTGCGTGAAGATCCAGATGAAGTTGTCGAGTCCGATGAACCGCGAGCCGCTCGCATTGAACATCGACTGCCCGAACGTCTGGATGACGGGGAAGACGAGGCCGACGAGCAGCAGGATCAGGGCGGGCGCGAGGAATCCGACGAGCTGGAACAGATAGCCGGCTCCCTGCTTCGACCGGTAGTCGAGCCAGAAGAACAGCAGGCCGAGGACGCCGGCCGCGATGATCGCCCACCAGTAGGACTGGAGCATCCACATCACGGCCAGGGGCAAGAGCACGCACGCGGCGAGCCGGATGTACGTGTACACCCGGCCCGCGCGCGGCGCGATCTCGATGAAGAAGAGCAGGATGCCGACCGCGAGCAGGAACACCCCGATGATGATCGGGATCTCCAGCCACGGCGAGAGCGTGCTCAGCCAGTCGAGAAACGCTTTCATGTCCGGCCGTTACTCTTCCGGCCAGCCCGATTCGATCTGCTCCAGGACGTCGTCGGTCGAGGCGCCGTTCACCCAGTCGCGCATGCCCGTCCAGAACGTGCCGGCGCCGACTGCGGAGGGCATGAGGTCGGATCCGTCGAAGCGGAACGTCGTCTCCTCGTCCTGGAGGATCTCGATGGCCGCCTTGAGGATCGGGCTCTGCGCGTTCTCGGGGTCGAGCCCGTTGTTCGCGCTGATCACGCCGCCGAGCGAGACGCGGGAGTTCGCCCACTCGGGGCTCGACAGGTACTCCTGCACCTTGACGACGTTCTCGTCGTCGCTGAACGCGCCGACGATCTCGCCGCCGCCCGTGATCATCTGTCCGGCGCCCGCGTCGACCGGGGGCAGCATGAATGCCCAGACATCGCCATCCTCGCCGACCTCGCCGCCGGCCTCGACGATGAAGCCGTCGAGGAACGACGCCTGGTGTGTCAGGAGGCAGTCGCCCGAGACGAGCGCGTTCGCCACGTCGCCGAAGGGCGTCGAGCCGATCGAGGCCACGTCGCCGAAGCCCGCGTTGACGTAGTCGGGGTTGAGGAGGATCTCGGCCGTCGCGTCGAAGGCCTCCTTGATCTGCGGGTCGGTGAAGGGGATCTCGTTCGCGACCCACTGGTCGTAGACCTCGGGGCCGGCCTGGCGCAGGACGAGGTCCTCGATCCAGTCGGTGCCCGGCCATCCGGTCGCGGCGTCGGACCCGAAGCCCGCGCACCACGGCGGCTCGCCCGTCTCGTCGCGGATCTGCTGCGTGAGGTCGAGCAGGCCCTGCCAGTCGGTCGGGACCTCCCAGCCGTGCTCCTCGAACACGCCGGGCTGGTACCAGATCCAGCCCTTCGCGTTCGCCATGAGCGGCGCGCCGTAGATCGTGCCGTCGTGCGAGGCGTAGGTCTCCCAGTCCTCGGCCCAGTACTCGCGGAGGTTCGAGACCACTCCCTCGGGCGCCTCCATGAGGTAGCCGCGGCTCGCCATGTCGGACAGCAGGCCGGGCTGCGGGAAGATCGCGAGGTCGGGCGGGTTGCCGCCCTGCGCGCGAACGGCGATCTGCGCCTCGAACTCCTGCGAGCCCTCGTACACGATGTCGATGCCGCTCTCCTCCTCCCAGTCCGCCCAGGACTGCTCGAGGAGCTCCGCCTCCGCGTCGACGATCGTGCCGTAGACCGTGACCTGGGCGTCTCCGCCGTCGCCACCGCCCCCGTCTCCGCCGCCATCCGATGCTCCGGGGCCGCTCGTGCATCCCGCGAGAGCGAGACCGGCGATCCCCAGCCCGCTCGCCGCGAGGAGGATCCGCTTGCGTCCTGCAGTCTTCATCGTCTGCTCCTATCTCGAGCATCTTCTCTGTGGAAAGGCTGTGCCCTCCAAGCTAGGAGCCATAGGAGCGCTTCCACAATCACTTGACAGTCACGGACCCGTAACGTCCGCAGACGCACGAAGGCCCCGGGACGAACCCGGGGCCTTCGCGAAGAAGCTTCGAGAAGAAGACTTACTTGAGGGTGACGGTCGCGCCGGCGCCCTCGAGGGCCTCCTTGGCCTTGTCGGCCGTCTCCTTGTTGGCGCCCTCGAGGACAGCCTTGGGAGCGCCGTCGACGACAGCCTTCGCCTCGCCGAGGCCGAGCGAGGTGAGCTCGCGGACGACCTTGATGACCTGGATCTTCTTGTCGCCGGCAGCCTCGAGGATGACGTCGAACGAGTCCTTCTCCTCCTCGGCCGGAGCGTCGCCGCCCGCAGCCGGGGCGCCAGCGGCCGCAACGGCGACCGGGGCAGCAGCGGTGACGTCGAAGGTCTCCTCGAAGGCCTTCACGAACTCGCTGAGCTCGATGAGCGTGAGCTCCTTGAACGCGTCGAGCAGCTCTTCGGTGCTGAGCTTCGCCATGATGTTTCTCCTACTTTTTCGGGGTTTCGGGGTTGCTTCCGCGCAGCCTGATCAGGCTGCGGTCTCCTGCTTCTCGCGCAGCGCCTCGACCGTGCGAACGGTCTTCGACAGCGGCGCCTGGAAGAGGGCGGCAGCCTTCGACATCGAGGCCTTCATCATGCCCGCGACCTTGGCGAGCAGGACTTCGCGGCTCTCGAGGTCAGCGAGCTTGCTGACCTCCTCAGGGCTGAGGGCGGTGCCATCGAAGTAGCCGCCCTTCACCACGAGAAGAGGGTGTGCCTTGGCGAAGGCGCGCAGACCCTTGGCGACGGCGACCGGGTCGCCGTGCACGAAGGCGACGGCCGACGGACCCTTGAGGTCGTCGTCCAGCGCCGTGATCCCCGCGTTGTTCGCGGCGATCTTGGTCAGCGTGTTCTTCACCACGGCGTACTCCGCGTCCTGACGGATCGCGTTGCGGAGCTCCTTGAGCTCGGCAACCGTCAGACCGCGGTACTCGGTGAGCAGAACGGCGGTCGAGCTCTCGAACTGCTTCGTGAGCTCGGCGACCGATGCTTCCTTCTGCGCCATGGCCACTCCTTGATTGTCCTGAGGTGCTCCACGGAGGTGGGGCACCGGCCGCGCCACCCGCCCCGAACATGAGAAAGAGCTCCGGCGCAAGCGCACGGAGCTCGGTTCCCGTTCTCACGGGATACGTTCGTGACACCTGCGCGGGCCCCTGCAGTGCAGAGCTTCGATCGTCACGTGCTTGCGCACACGGCGATGACCGGCGGTCTTCGGCTCGGACCAGCGTACCCGACTCGAGGGCCTGGGCCAAATCGACGGAGCGGACCTTCCGCACCGAGTCCGCCGAACCCGCATGTCCGGTCGGGACGCCGTCAGGGGGCGGGGTTAGGGTCGAGAGGTGACCCCCGAACTCGCCGCCCGGATCGTCGCGGACTCCCGCGACAGGGTGGCCTGGCTCCGGGCGCGGTCGCAGGGCATCACCGCGACCGACATCGCGACGATCACGAGCGAGCGGGTCATCCCCCGCGCCGCCGAGCAGAAGCTGCGCGGCTCGTCGTTCGGCGGCAACGCGTACACCGACCACGGCCGGCGCCGCGAGCCCGAGATCGCCTCGTGGGTCGCCGCGACCCACGGCATCCAGCCGTCCAGCGCCCTCTTCCACGCGACGATCGAGAAGCGCCATCTCGCAACCCCCGACGGGATCGCCGTCGACCAGAGCGGCCGCATCCTGCTCGCCGAGATCAAGACGACGAACAAGACGTGGCGCACCATCCCGCGCTCGTACCTCCGCCAGGTGTGGTGGCAGCAGCACGTGCTCGGCGCCGAGCGGACGCTCTTCGCCTGGGAGGAGCACCGCGACTTCCAGCCGCTGCACGACGAGCCGAAGTGCGTCTGGATCGACCGCGACGACGCGGAGATCTCGCGGCTCGTGAAGCTCGCGACCGCCCTCATCGACGAGCTGTACCGACGCACGACCGGCAACGAGCCGCCACGCCGGCCCGAGGCCGCCGTGACCGCGCCGCTCACTCCGCGCGAGCGCGCACTCCAGCGCTCCGCATATCGGGCACTGGCACTCGCCGACTGACGCGTCGCGTCGCACGCCCGGGTGGCGGTGTGCCGGGTGGCCGCGGGGGGCTGCCATATCTCACGCGCCGCGCCGCCATGTCTCACCCGCCGTCGTTATCGGCACCCCATACCGGCACCAAGCGAGACACGCACCGGTACCGGAACCAGGCATGTCTCACCCGCCGCGGCAATCGGCAGCCCATACCCACACCAGCCGAGACATGCACCGCGCGCACGCACCGAACGCGCGCACCGCACCCCACGCCAAAAACACACGCACCGACATCCGGGGAATTAGTTGCGGTTTGTCAACGTTTTCGATATCGTTGACTTTCTTCAACTTCTGCATGCCGACGCCGTCATGCCAATCCGGACACGATCGCGAAAGGTGCGTATGAGCGCGCAACCCACCCCCGCACAGGCGCCCGCGGCGCGGATGTCCCGCCGCCAGGTGCTCGAGGCCCTCTCGGGCCTCCTCCTCGCCATGTTCTGCTCCATGGTCTCCACGACCGTGGTCGGCACGTCGCTGCCCATCATCGTCCCGGCGCTCGGCGGCACCCAGGAGTCCTACACCTGGGTCGTGACGATCACCCTCCTCACCACGGCGATCTCGACCCCGATCTGGGGCAAGCTCGCCGACCTCGTCAACCGCAAGACCCTCATGCTCATCGCCCTCGCGGTCTTCGTGCTCGCGAGCGCGGGTGCCGGCATGTCCACGAGCGCCGAGATGCTCATCGCCTTCCGCGCCCTCCAGGGCCTCGGCGGCGGCGGTCTGGCCGCACTCAGCCAGGTGCTCATGGCCGACATCATCAGCCCGCGCGAGCGCGGCAAGTACATGGGCCTCTTCGCGGGCGTCATGGCTGTCGCGACGGTCGGCGGCCCGCTGCTCGGCGGCGTCATGACCGACACGATCGGATGGCGCTGGAACTTCTACGTCGGCGTCCCGCTGGGTGTCATCGCGTTCGCCGTGCTCCTGCGGACGCTGCGGATTGAGCAGATCCGCGCGGCGAAGGTGCGCATCGACTACCTCGGCATCGTGCTCCTCAGCGTCTCGGCCGGCGTGCTGCTCGTCTGGATCACGAACGTGTCGGACTACGGATGGATCAGCTGGGAGACCGCGTGGATGGTCGGCATCGCGCTGATCGCGGCCGTCGCGTTCGTGCTCGTCGAGCTCCGCGTCGCCGAGCCGCTCATCCCCCTCACGCTCTTCCGCAACCGCACGTTCACGCTCGCGGTGCTCGCGTCGATCTCGATCGGCGTGGCGATGTTCGGCACCTCCGTCTACCTCGGCCAGTACATGCAGATCTCCCGCGGCTACGGCCCGACCGAGGCGGGTCTGCTGACGATCCCGATGGCGGCGGGCATGCTCGTGGCGTCGGCCGTCGTGGGGCAGCTCGTCACGCGCTTCGGCCGCTGGAAGAGCTACCTCGTCGTGGGCGCCGTGCTCATGATCGCCGGAACGGGCCTGCTGTCGACGCTCGCGTACGACACGTCCCTGTGGCTGGTCGGCACGTACATGTTCCTGCTCGGAGCGGGCACCGGCATGACCATGCAGAACCTGGTCCTCGTCGTGCAGAACACGTCGAAGCCGCAGGAGATCGGCGTCGCCAGCTCGGGCGTCAACTTCTTCCGCACGGTCGGCGGCACCGCCGGCGTCGCCGTCATGGGGTCGGTGCTGGCGGCGAGCATGACCCAGCAGCTGACGGATCGCGCACAGGAGATCGGCGCCGCCGTGATGAGCCTGGGCGAGCAGGGCCAGGCCATCCTCGCCCAGCTCCAGTCGGGCGCTCTCCCGGTCACGCGGGACATGCCCGAGGCCATCGCCGTCATCATCGAGGACGCCTCGGCTCAGGCGATCTCGCACGCGTTCCTCATCGGCGTGCCTCTGGCCGTCCTGAGCCTCGTGGCGATCGCCTTCCTCCCGAACAAGCCCCTCACCCGGCAGAACAACATCGAGCGGATGCGCGCGCAGCGTCTCGAGGGCGATCTCGCGGTCGCGACCGCCGAGACGGGCTCCATCCCCGTGCACGTCGCAGATGACGGCGACGCGTCATCTGCGCGCAGCCGCTGAGGCGATCCGAGAGAATGATCCCGTGACCGCCGACACCGCCCAGGACGCCGCGCCCCCGCGCGGACCCGGGCTCCCGCTTGCGGGGACGACGCCCGCCGAGGGCGTCTCCCCCGAGCAGGCGGAGGCCATCAAGTCGGTCGAGGCCGAGTTCAGCGAGCTGATGACGCACGTGCGGCGCATCATCCACGAGAACGCAGACCGCGTGTCCCCCGGGCTCAACCCCGGCGCCTACAAGGTGTTCACCGCGATCGTCCGGCACGGCCCCCTCAAGGCGTCGACGCTCGTCGAGCGGATGATGCTCGACAAGGGCCAGCTGAGCCGCACCGTGAAGGACCTGCAGGATCTCGGCCTCATCGCCCGCACACCGGATCCGAGCGATCGACGGGCGCATCTGCTCGAGGCGACCCCGCTCGGCATCGCGCGCCTCGAGGAGGCCCGCTCCCATCACGAGAGCCTGCTCTACGACACCCTGCTCGCTTGGGATGTCGAGCGCGTCCGCGACCTCGCTGGCCTCCTCCACGCGCTCAACAACGGGACGACGCCCGACCCCCGCTGAGCGTCGGGCTCTCAGTTCACCGAGCAGCTCGCCCCCGCCAGCGGCGGGATCGTCATCGTCACACCGCTGCGCGTCGGCGACGTCCAGGTGGTCGTCCCCGTTCCGACGACACCGGTCGTGACGACGTCCGCCGAGAAGGATGACCCGAGCAGGAGGTTGCTGAGCCCGCCCAGAAGGTTCCCGAGAAGGGTGCCCGTGAACGTCGTCGTGTAGACGCCGTTCGCCACGGTGGTCGTCGGCGCCGCGGGGGTGGGCGAGCCCGCCACCGGTGTGATCGCGGTCGTCGTCCAGGACGCGTTCGCTGCAGAGTATCCCGAGTACGGCGCTCCGGCGTCGGGCCAGCGCCACGTGATCGTGAGGTAGACCGCCCCGGGGTTGAGCAGTGCAGGACGCGAGCACGTCACCCCCGTGATCGTCGGCGGCTGCAGGCGCAACGCCGTCAGCGTCGCGTTCGCGTGCTCCGTGTCCGTGAATGCTGCATCCGTCGCGGTCGCGGCAGGCGTGAGCGCGGCGCCGCCGAGCGCGGCGGCGAGGGCGAGCGCGGCGATCCGCCTGCGGAGCCGGGTCATCGCGGCGACCTCCGTGCGCGGCGGCCGCGGGCGAGCGCGGCGACGCCTCCGCCCACGAGCACGGCTCCCGCAGCCAGCAACAGCGGCGCGGCCGAGCCGCCCGTCGGCGACAGGTCGCGCTCGTCGTCCTGATCGACGAAGACCTCGTCGCCCGCCGCGCGCACGTGGACCGAGACCTCCGCTTCGGCCGACTCGACGGCCGAAGGCGCCAGGCTCACGTCCAGCCGCACGAAGACGGGATCCTCGGTGCCCGAGCTCCGCAGCCAGTCGGTGGCGCCGTCGAGCGGCAGCGCCCAGTCGGCGCGCAGGACCTCCGCTCCCTCGGGGCACTCCGCTCCCTGCCATGCGACGCCGCACGTGGCGATGTCGGCGACGAGGTCGAGCCCGCCCGTGCCGCGGACGCCGATGTCGAGCGTCCCGGGGTCGGGCGCGTCCACGGAGATCGCGAGCGTCCACGCGACGCTCTCCCCCGGCGCGAGCCGCGCCATCCGCTCCCAGTCCGCCGTCGACTCGATCCGGATGTGCTCGCCCTCGATCACCCGCGTCGTCGGAGCGGCGACGGCCGCCGTCGGCAGCGCGACGGCTGCGACGACCGCCGCGAGGCAGAGAGCTCGACGCGGGGTCATCCGGTCCCCCGGCCGTCAGGCGCTGGCTCTTCCCTCGCGCGCTCGGCGCCATCCGCCCGACGCGGCCAGAAGGCCCAGCCGACGAGCAGGGCCGCCCCGATCGAGAGCCCGCCGAGCACACGCGGATCGCCGAAGGACGCGATGACCGGCGCGATCCCGGGCACGGAGAAGAGCACGATCCGCACCGTGGTGATCGCGTACGGCGCGACGTCGTCCTGCTCGTTCGCGTCGCCGCGTATCGTGATGACGCGCTCGTCAGCGCTCGCCCCCGGGGTGATCGAGGTGATGCGGTGCGTCACGGGCAGCTGGCCCTCGCGGTCCACGGTCACGACGTCGCCCACGTCGAGCGACGCGGCCGGCACACGCTGCACCACGGCGACGGAGCCGGAGGGGATGGTCGGAGCCATCGATCCCGTGCGGAACATGATGAGCGTGATGTCGAAGAGGTATGCGAGCACCACGAGCACGATGCAGACCGTGCCCGCGATCGCCGCGAGGGTCAGGAGCACGTCGCCGACGAAGCGCGCGGGCGTCCGCCGACGGATGCCCGCGCGCTGGCGGGCGCGGGCGTCGCGACGCGTCTGCGGAGGAGCGCTCATGCGAGGACGCTCACGAGGACGTCGCCGTGAACTGCCACGTCGGCGTCACGAAGGCTCCCTGCGCCGCGTTGGGCGCGGTCGACGGGAGCGTGACCGCGAAGCAGTAGTTGACGGTGCTCGCTCCGTTGGCAGACAGGCTCTGCGACGACGCGGCGTCGGCACCGAGCGGCGAGCCCGGCGGGATCACGGTCGCGGTCGATGCTCCGAACGTCGTCGCGTCACACTGCGCCGCGGGAACCGTGCGGACGCCGTACGTGAGGTATTGGCCGAGCCCTGTCGTGGCGTTGGCGTCGGTCGCGGTGAGGAGGACGCTCCCGGCGATCGAGGGATTCACCGTGCGCACGCTGAACAGCGCGTAGGTCGTCGTGCCCGGAGCCATCGCCGTGGGGGCGACCTGGAAGTTCAGGACGGCGGCCGCGCCCGCACTCGCGTGCTCGGTGAAGGTCGTGCCGTTCGTCGCACCCACGATCCCGAACGTGCCCGCCGTGAGCGTCGCCGTCGTGTGCTCGGTGTCGTTCCACGCCGCCAGCGTCGCGGCGGCGCCGATGCCGAGCACGACGCCGCCTGCCAGCACCGCCCGCAGGCGGCGCCACCGCAGCGCCCGCCGCCGCGCGTCGCGCGTGGCCTTGCGCGCCACGGGACTACTCCGACGTCGCCGTGAACGACCAGGTCGCCGTCGCGTCGCCGCCCTCCTCGAGCCCCGCCCCGGCCGTCACCTCGAAGCACAGCTGCACGGGTGCACCGGGCGCGGCGTCTCCCGCGGTGAGCGCCACGTCGGCACCTGCGGTCAGCGCATCGAGCGTCGCGCCCGAGGCGACGAGCGCGCCCGTCGCGGTCGCCGCGCTGCAGGTCGCGTCGGCGGCGATCGCGTACACCTCGTACGACAGGTTCGCCGCGTTCGCGCCCGTGGCCGCGACGGTGTCGGCGACGAGCGTCGCGTCGGAGGTCGTCGTGTCATCGAGCCGCACCCAGAACGGCGCGTAGACGACGTCGGTCGGCGACAGGTTCTCGGCGAGCGGCAGCGTGAAGGCGAGGTCCGCGCCGGGTGCCGTCTCGTGGTCCGCGTAGCCGTCCGTCGCGCTCGTCGTCGAGCCCTCAAGGTTGAACGCGCCGGCCCCGAAGGTCCCCGTCGCGAACTCGGAGTCGTTCCAGGCGGCCAGCGTGACGGCGGCGCCGACGCCGAGGACGAGTCCTCCGGCGAGGACGGCGAAGACCTTGCGGCGACGGGTGTCGGTCGTGCTCATGTGTGCCCCCTCGTGGTGCTGCGCGTGCGGATATCGGTATTCACGCCGTTCCAGCGTCGCACATGGAACGCCGCGCGCATAGCCCTCAGGCTGGGGGCCGGACACCCACGTGCGTCCGGGGCGGGCGACGACGAAGGCCCCGTCCGGAGACGGGGCCTTCGCAGGATGGGCGTGTTACGCGATGGCGTTGACGTCCAGCGGGATGCCGGGGCCGAACGTGGTCGACACGGCGCCCTTCTGGATGTAGCGGCCCTTCGAGCTCGACGGCTTGAGGCGGACGATCTCCTCGAGCGCTGCGCCGATGTTCTCGTTCAGCTGCTCGGCCGAGAACGAGGCCTTGCCGACGACGAAGTGCACGTTGGCGTGCTTGTCGACGCGGAACTCGATCTTGCCGCCCTTGATCTCCTCGACGGCCTTGGCCGTGTTGGGGGTGACGGTGCCGGTCTTCGGGTTGGGCATGAGGCCACGGGGGCCGAGCACCTTGCCGAGTCGACCGACCTGGCCCATGAGCTCCGGCACGGCGACGGCCGCGTCGAAGTCGGTCCAGCCGGCGGCGACCTTCTCGATGAGCTCGGCGCCGCCGACCTCGTCCGCACCGGCGGCGATGGCGGCCTCGGCGGCCGGGCCGTTGGCGAAGACGATGACGCGGGCGGTCTTGCCCGTGCCGTGCGGCAGGATGACCGTGCCGCGGACCATCTGGTCCGCCTTGCGCGGGTCGACCGAGAGCTTGAGCGCGACCTCGACGGTCGAGTCGAACTTCTTCGAGCCCGTCTCCTTCGCGAGCGCGACGGCCTCAGCGGGCGTGTAGAACTTGCCGGCCTCGATCTTCTCGGCGGCGGACTGGTAAGCCTTGGACTTGGTAGCCATGTTCGTTATCCCCCTCAGTCCTCGACCGTGATGCCCATGGAGCGGGCGGTGCCGGCGATGATCTTCGAGGCGGCCTCGAGGTCGTTCGCGTTGAGGTCGGGCTGCTTCGTCTTGGCGATCTCGGCGACCTGCTCCTTGGTGAGCTTCGCGACCTTGACCGTGTGCGGCGTGGACGAGCCCTTGGCGACGCCAGCCGCCTTCTTGATGAGCTCGGCTGCCGGCGGAGTCTTCAGGACGAACGTGAAGCTGCGGTCCTCGTAGACGGTGATCTCCACGGGGATGACGTTGCCGCGCTGCGACTCGGTCGCCGCGTTGTACGCCTTGCAGAACTCCATGATGTTGACGCCGTGCTGACCCAACGACGAGGAGTGGGCGCACGCGGCTCCCGTCTCCACCGTCGACTGCGCCGAGCCCTTCGGGACCTTCGCCTCGCGCGGCGAAGGACGGGCGCTCAGCGGCTCGCTGCTCGGCGCCGATCTCGACAGCCTCGTCGAGGCGTCGGGCGTCGAGGTCACCACCGATGGCGAGCGTGTCGCCGTCGACCCGCCGTCGGCCAGGCAGGTGGGCGCTGCCGCCTACGCCAACCCCCTCAACGTGCAGGCGCTCGACGCGGCCGTCGCCCTCGACCTCACCGGACTCCTGCAGCTCCCGCTCGACACCGCGACGGGGCTCGTCGGCCAGTACGGCCAGGCCGACAGCGACGGGCTCACCCCCGGGGTGCCTACGGGGGTCGCCGCCGGTGCCGCGGGGTTCGTCACCGACACCGGCGGCATCGGCCTCGAGCCGGCGAACGGCTATCCCGAGCTGGCGACGGTCGATCTCCGGACGCTGGTCGCGAGCATCAACCCCGCAGTCGCCGATCTGCTGGGGAACGTCACCGACGTCTCGCTCGGTGTCGGCGCCGTCGCCGGCCGCGCCGCCGTCGACGGCTGCGACGCGCTGTGGAGCGGCGACACGACCACGGCACTGGTGCGCGAGTACCTCGCGGCCGATCTCGAGACGAGGATCGCCTCGCCGACGGTGGGCGCGCTGCTCACCGGCGTGAACGGCCTCGTCGACTCGACGGAGACCACCCTGAACGGGCTCATCGGCAATCAGGCCGTCACCCAGGGGATCGCCAGCGGCGTCCTCACCCTGCTCAACGGGGTCCTCAACACGCCCCTGCTGTCCCTCGGGTCGGTTCACGTCGAGGCGCTCTCGGCGACGATCGACCTCGCCCCCGTCCGGGCCCAGCTGAGCACCCCCTTCAGCGACTCCGGCGGCGTCCTCACCGTGGACCCGGCGGGCGGCACCGTCACGGTCGACACCGCCGCGCTGCTGCAGCAGGCCTATCCCGGTCAGTACGGGCAAGGGCTGAACGGCCTACCGCCCAACACGAACCTGCCCGCGGACCCGGCGATCGTGAACGCGCTCACGAGCAGCCTGACAACCGTGCTGAGCGAGTGGCTCACGCGCGTGGAGACGAGCCTCGTGCAGGCCATCGACAACACGAGGATCACGGCGACGCTGAAGGTCGACCTCCGTGCCCGGCTGCTCGCCATCACCCCCTTCACCGACGTCGGCCACATCGCGGTGAGCGTGGACGGCACCCTCGCCCAGCTCCGCGTCAACGCACCGGGGACGGTGCACACCGAACTGAAGCTCCTCTCCGGTCTGCTCGGCGCGCTCACCGACCTCCTCACGAAGGGCCTGCTCAAACCGGTGATCGACCTGCTCCTCTCTACCCTCATCGGCGGGGTGGGCGGCATCATCGGTGGCGCGGTCGACGGCGTGCTGCCCGCCGTGTCCGGCCTGCCGACGCGGCTGAACGGGTTGACGTCGCCGATCGTCACGCTGGTCTCGAATCTCTACAGCCGGCTCTTCGTCGACGGCGTCGTGTCCGTCGTCGCGAACGCGCAGAACGATCCGACCGCAGGCTCCGCGGAACCCGCGGATTGGTCGTCGCTCGAGGAGGGCCGCTACGACGTCGCCGCGCTGCGCGTGGGAGTCCTCGACGCCGCCGGCCAGGCGGGCGTCCGGCTCTATCTCGGCCGCGGATCGGTCGGGCCGATCTGCGCCGTCGGCGCCCCGGGCTGCGCCGGGCGCTGACCCCACGGCCCGCGCCCGGCGCCCGCCCCTATGGGGTCACGTCTGCGACGTCGACCGTCGGCACCGTCTCCAGACCGTCGGCGACCTGCATCCAACGGTCGGCGAAGGGGCCGTAAGCGGTGCGGATGACCACGCCGACGGGCAGTTCGGGGCACTCGTTCTCGCCGTTCGTCCCCCAGTTCACCCATCCGGACGGCCGCCGCTGCACGATCTGGAACGCTCCCGATGGCGCGCTCGTCCACCACACCATGGCGCGGCCGTGCTCGGAGTGGAACTCGGCGGTCTTGTCGGCCGGGCCCGCGAAGATCGTGGCGTCCTCCTCCATCGAGACGTCGACGGTCTCCGCGGCGACGTGCCAGGCGCGTTCCGGCTCATCCGCCCGGACATGGGATGCCGCGCGCACCTGTGCGAGGCGCTCGCGGATCTCCTCATCCGACAGCGCGCCTTCCCACGTGCAGAACAACCGCCAATACAGGTCCCAGTGCGCCGATTCCATCCCGTCGACGAGCTGCCGTCGGAACTGCTCGAACTTCTCGGTCCCCTCGGGCGCATCGCCGATGGTCGCCTCGACGAGCTTCGCCAGCTCCTCCGCGTAAGGATCGCCCGCACGGTACACCGTTCCGTGCGCGGCGGCGAAGCGGTCGAACACGAGCTCGCCACGACCGCCCTCGAACTCGTCGCCGACCGTGATCTTGTCGACGACCGAGCGTCCGTTGATCACGGTGCGGAAGGGGTCGACGTCGTAGACCCGCTCGAAGAACGGGGCGCCGTGGAAGAACCGCCAGTCGATGCGGAACGCCTTGCCCCTCAGCTCGTCGAGCAGACCGTCAGGGACAACGCCGCTCAGGCGGTAGTGGTGCATGACCGGCCCGCGCGCGACCGTCTCGATCTCTGCGACGGTGTGCTCGGGCGGGTTGATGAGCCCGTTCTCCGGTGTGAAGAACGGGCCGTAGAAGCCTCCGATCGCGTTGTTCCCCGATGGCAACAGGTCGATCCCGTCCGGACCGGCGAAGTGCCGCAGCCCCCACTTCGACGCCCCCGTGCCAAGGGCGGTCCCCCGGCACAGCTCCAGGTCGAACCACCCCGTGTCGAGTCGCACGTGAGCATCGGCCTCGCGAGCCGGCAGTTCGACGATCCCTCGCCCCGCCGCATCCTCCACCGGGTCGCCGATCGTCAGACGCACCGCCCCGGTGAAGGAGACGACGGCGACGTACTGCGTCTCCCCGTTCGCCGAACCCACTCGCTGGCAGAGGACACGTTCCCCGGTGTCGATCCGTGCTTCACGCAGAGGTTCGGGATGCGTTCCGGGTACGGAGAAGAAGACGGGCTGTCCCTGCCTGCTGCCGGGGAGCGGATCGGTGATCGTCACGACATGCGTCATGGTGGTCCTTACTGTCGATCGTGCGTCGGTCACGCCGTGGCGGCGGCCGGTCGCCTGCGGAGGCGGAAGGTGCGCTGCTTGAGGCCGTCGATCGAGACCGCGAGGATGATGACGACGCCCTTGATGAGCAGCTGCGTGAAGAACGGGACGTTCATGAGGATGAGCCCGGTGCTGAGCACGCCGAGGATCACCGACCCGATGAGGGTGCCGACGATCCGGCCGCGCCCGCCCATCAGGCTGGTCCCGCCCAGGACGACCGCAGCGATGGCGTCGAGCTCGTACCCCTGCCCCGCGGTGGGCTGGGCGGAGACCACACGCGCGGCGAAGATCACGCCGGCCAGCCCAGCGCACAGGCCCGCGATGACATAGACGGAGGTGAGGACCCGCTTGACCTTCACGCCGGCCAGCCGTGCGGCCTCCGGGTTGCCTCCGACGGCGTAGACGTGCCGGCCGTAGCGCGTGCGCTCGAGCACGAACCACGACACCACGTATACGACCACCATGATGACGACGGGCACCGGGATGCCTGCGACGTATCCGTTGCCGATGTCGCGGAAGCCGAGCATGTTGTCGACGATCGGCTGTCCGCCGGTCATCGTGTAGGCGAAGCCGCGCAGGAAGGTCATCGTCGCGAGGGTGACGATGAAGGCGGCGAGCGCCATGTACGCCGTGAGCAGACCGTTCACGAGGCCGGCCAGGCCGCCCGCGAGCACCCCGGCGACGACGGCGATCGGGGCGGGGGCGCCCGCGGCGGCCGCGAGGACGGCGACGACTCCCGAGACCGCCACCGTCGATCCGACGGAGAGGTCGATCCCTGCGGTGATGATGACGAAGGTCATACCCGCCGCCAGGATGGCGTTGACGGAGATGGCCCGCAGGATGTTCGAGAGGTTGTCCAGGCTCGCGAAGTTCGGGGCGATCACCGACATCAGCACGATCAGCGCCACGAGCACGATGAGGATGCCGACGCGGTCCCACCAGCGGGCGAAGTCGAACCGTGTCGTGGCGCCGTCCGGGCGCGTCCGTTCGGTGTCAGTCATGGGGTCCTCCGTTGCTGATCGCTGTTCCCGTTGCGTGGAACATCACGGTCTCCTCCGTCGCCCGCGCGGCGGGCAGGTCGGCGACGATCCGCCCGCCCCGCATCACGAGCACACGGTCTCCGATCCCGATGGCCTCGGGCAGGTCGGATGAGATGACGAGCACGCCCTTGCCGGCGGCCGCCAGCTCGTCGATGAGTTCATAGATCTCGCGCTTCGCGCCGATGTCGACGCCGCGCGTTGGTTCGTCGAGGATCAACAGCCGGCATTCGCGCATCAGCCATCTGGCCAGAGCCGCCTTCTGCTGGTTTCCGCCGGAGAGCGCCCCGACCGGCAGGGTCACCGCGTTCGCGCGCAGCCGCAGCCGCTCCATGACCCCGAGCACCCTGCGGCGCAGGATCCCGCGCCGCAGCGCTCCGAGCCTGCGGAACTCCGCAAGACTGCTGATCGCGATGTTGTCCTCGACCGTGTGGCCGAGGAAGAGCGCCTGCTCCTTGCGGCTCTCAGGCACCATCCCGATCCCCGCGGCGATCGCGGCTCCCGGGTCGGTCGGGACGACCCGGGAGCCGTCGATCGAGATGCTGCCGGACAGGAGGCGGTCCGCTCCGAACACGAGGCGCGCCGTCTCGGTGCGCCCCGAGCCGATGAGCCCTGCCATGCACACGACCTCGCCCGCATGGACGGTGAGCGACACCGGTCCGACGTCATCCCCGACGAGGTCGTCGACCTGCAGGACGACGTCACCGCGGGTGCGGTCGCCGTGGCGATAGAGGTCGTCGACCGCACGCCCGACCATCATGCGCACGATCTCGGCCGGATCCACCGCCGCCCGGTCGCGCGTGCCGACATAGGCCCCGTCGCGGAACACCGTGATCCGGTCGGCCAGTCGCCAGACCTCCTCCATCCGGTGCGAGATGTAGATGAGTCCGACCCCGCGCTCCTGCAGCTCGGCGATGAGGCGGAACAACTGCTCCGACTCGGCGCGCGACAGGGCGGCCGTCGGCTCGTCGAGCACGAGGATGCGTGCCTCCTCGCTCACCGCCCTGGCGATCTCGACGAGCTGCTGCATCCCGACGCTGAGCTCGCCCAGCGGGCGACGCGGGTCGATACCGGCGCCGACGAGGCCGAGCTTCCGCCGCGCGTCGGCGATCATCCGCTCTCGGTCCAGTGCCCCGAACCTCGTGCGCGGCTCTGCGCCGAGAGCGAGGTTCTCGGCGACCGTCATGGCCGGGACCGTGTTGAGCTCCTGATGGATGATCGCGATCCGATGGGCTCTCGCGTCAGCCGGGGAAGTGATCTCGACGCGCTCGCCGTCGATGAACACCTCCCCCGCGTCTCGGGCCACGTTGCCGGCCAGGATCTTCATGAGCGTGGACTTGCCCGCGCCGTTCTCACCCATCAGCGCGTGCACCTCGCCCGCGCGCAGGTCGAACCGTGCCCCGTTGAGCGCGAGCGTTCCGCCGTAGCGCTTCGTGATGCCTTCCAGGGCCAGCAGTGGTTTCTCGGTCATGTGCCTCTCCGCTTCCAGTCGTCGACGAGCGAGAAGCCGCTCACCAGCCGGGGTAGTCCGACACGTTCTCCCGCGTGACGAGCTCGCTCGGGATGAGCACGGTGCTCTCCTCGGGCTCCTCGCCCGCGACGATGCCCTGCGCGACGGCCACCGCCTGACGCACCATCTCCGCAGGGTTCTGCGTGGCAGTCCCCACGAACGGCGATCCGTCGCGCTGCAGCTCATCGACGGCCTCCGGGCTGCCGTCGACGCCGGTCACCACGACCTGGTCGGTCAGGCCCGCCTGCTCCACGGCGAGGACCGCGCCGAGGGCCGATGGGTCGTTCATCCCGAAGATGCCGGTCGCGGTGGGCGTGGCCGTGAGCATGTCGGTCGTGACGGCGAGACCGGTTGCGCGATCGTTCTTCGAGTTCTGGTGACCGACGACTTCGATGTCGGGGTAGTCCTCCAGCGCCTTCTCGCAGCCGGTGATCCGGTCGGTGATGGTTTGGATGGGCGTGCCGTCCACGATCAGCAGCTCGCCGCTGCCGCCCATCTGCTCGAAGAGGTAGCGGCAGGAGATCTCGCCGGCCTCGACGGCATCGGTCATGACCACGACGTCCGCGCCCTTCGCAGGCGTGTCGACGGCGATGACGATGATCCCCGCCCGCTTGGCGCGCTCGATGGCCGGTTCGATACCGGCCTCGTCGACCGCGCTGATGACGATGAGGTCGACGTTCTGCTGGATGAACGCGTCGATCTGCGTGTTCTGATTGGCGAGATCGAGTTGCGCGTCCTGCACGTTGACGGTGGCGCCGATCTCCTCGGCGGCCTCCTTCGCGCCCTTCTCCATGGCGGCGAAGAAGGGGTTCGACATGTCCTGCACCATGAGCCCGATGGAGGCGATCTCCTCAGGGCCCGCTGCGGTCTCGGCGTCTCCCGAGGTGCAGCCGGTGACGCTGGTCACGGCCGCGGCGGCCGCAGCCAGCAGGAAGAGCGAGCGAGTGTTCTTGTTCACGATGACTCCTTTGTGATGCGTGGTGCCCGCGTGCGGGCAGGGGTGATCCGCCCACCTGGGTCGGTGGGCCGGTGCGTGACGGGGAGCGAGAACTGCGTCGGTGCGCGTCAGCAGCCGCACGAGCTGCGGACGATGAGCTCTGCCTCCACCTCCGTACGGTCGTCAGGACGGTAGGCCGGCGCGGGGCGCCTGCCCGCGCGCTCGGCTTCGATCTGCTCGTCGATGAGACGGCAGATGGTCGTCGCGGCGATCTCGCCGATCCGCTGGCTGTCCTCGTTGAGGACCGTCACCGGCGGGTTCAGCAGCGGCGCCCAGGTGAACTCGTCGAAGGCGACGACCGCTGTCTGCTCGGGCACGCGCGTCTCCCGAGCACGGAGCGCCTCCAGCGCGCCGCGGAGCATGGGGTTGTTGCCGGCGATGAGTGCGCGGGGGGCGCGGCCGGTGCGGTCCAGGTGCTCGCCGAGGACACGCGCGGCCGCTTCGGCGCTGTTCGGGCTCTCCAAGAGAGTAAGCGATGCACCGTGCGTTGCCGCTGCCAGGCGCATCCCGCGCTCGCGATCGATGCGCGTCGACCACAGCGCGGGGTAGATGAGGAGCAGCCACTCGTCGTAGCCGTGGCTCGCGAGGTGGTCGCCGACGAGGCCGCTCGCGGCGACGTTGTCCGTCGTCACGCTCGCGATGTCGGCGACCTCGGCCGGTGGAGCGGAGTCGACGAAGACGAGCGGGATCTCCCAGTCGCGCAGCAGAGCGACGTTGCGGGCGCTCAGCGTCATCGTCGAGATCACCCCCGCCACGCGGGACTGGACGAGGCCGCGCACCGTGGCGTCCTCGATCTCTGGAGAGGGGATGCCGTCGCTGGCCAGGTCGGCCACGATGGCGGTGCGGCCCGATTCGCGCAGCACGCTCTGCACACCCGCCATCATGTCGAGGTAGTACGCGTTCGAGGTGCTCGCGGTCATCACCGCGACGGTGTCGCGGGTGCTGCGCCGCAACTCCTGAGCGGCGCGGTTGGGAACATAGCCGAGTTCGCGGGCCGCGCGCAGGACCGCTTCCCGCGTCGCAGCGGCGACACCGGGCTTGTCATTGAGGGCCTGTGACACGGTGAACACCGAGACGCCCGAGGCCGCACTGACGTCGGCGAGGGTCGGTTTCGTTCCCATGTCATCTCCTAAACGTTTAGGCTGCCGGTGCGAAGATTCGTTGTCTCCCCTAAACGATTAGGACGAGCATAGGGTCCCTCCCCGAAGCGTGTCAAGCCCACCTCCACCCCACGGCCGCTGCCCTCTCGGAGGCGCCGCGCCTCTTCCCTTCCCGCCCTCTCCACGACACATGGAGGCATGCGACGCGTACGGGTGACGGTGGGCGGGACGGTTCAGGGGATCGGGGTCCGGTGGGCTGTCGAGCGCGAGGCCGAGCAGGCGGGCCTGGCCGGCTGGGTGCGCAACGTCGGCGCCGACCGCGTGGAAGCGGAGCTGGAGGGCCCGGCGCAGGCCGTCGGGCGAGTCGCCGAGTGGATGCGCCACGGCCCGCCCGGTGCGCGCGTCACAAGCTACGACGTCGACGACCTCGCCCCCACGGGGCAGCCCGGCTTCGCCATCCGCGACACGACCTGAGAGCGCACCCTGACGCGAGAAGGGCCCCGTCCGCAGACGGGGCCCTTCTCGGTGCGGCGCGCGTTACGCGATGGCGTTGACGTCCAGCGGGATGCCGGGGCCGAACGTGGTCGACACGGCGCCCTTCTGGATGTAGCGGCCCTTCGAGCTCGACGGCTTGAGGCGGACGATCTCCTCGAGCGCTGCGCCGATGTTCTCGTTCAGCTGCTCGGCCGAGAACGAGGCCTTGCCGACGACGAAGTGCACGTTGGCGTGCTTGTCGACGCGGAACTCGATCTTGCCGCCCTTGATCTCCTCGACGGCCTTGGCCGTGTTGGGGGTGACGGTGCCGGTCTTCGGGTTGGGCATGAGGCCACGGGGGCCGAGCACCTTGCCGAGTCGACCGACCTGGCCCATGAGCTCCGGCACGGCGACGGCCGCGTCGAAGTCGGTCCAGCCGGCGGCGACCTTCTCGATGAGCTCGGCGCCGCCGACCTCGTCCGCACCGGCGGCGATGGCGGCCTCGGCGGCCGGGCCGTTGGCGAAGACGATGACGCGGGCGGTCTTGCCCGTGCCGTGCGGCAGGATGACCGTGCCGCGGACCATCTGGTCCGCCTTGCGCGGGTCGACCGAGAGCTTGAGCGCGACCTCGACGGTCGAGTCGAACTTCTTCGAGCCCGTCTCCTTCGCGAGCGCGACGGCCTCAGCGGGCGTGTAGAACTTGCCGGCCTCGATCTTCTCGGCGGCGGACTGGTAAGCCTTGGACTTGGTAGCCATGTTCGTTATCCCCCTCAGTCCTCGACCGTGATGCCCATGGAGCGGGCGGTGCCGGCGATGATCTTCGAGGCGGCCTCGAGGTCGTTCGCGTTGAGGTCGGGCTGCTTCGTCTTGGCGATCTCGGCGACCTGCTCCTTGGTGAGCTTCGCGACCTTGACCGTGTGCGGCGTGGACGAGCCCTTGGCGACGCCAGCCGCCTTCTTGATGAGCTCGGCTGCCGGCGGAGTCTTCAGGACGAACGTGAAGCTGCGGTCCTCGTAGACGGTGATCTCCACGGGGATGACGTTGCCGCGCTGCGACTCGGTCGCCGCGTTGTACGCCTTGCAGAACTCCATGATGTTGACGCCGTGCTGACCCAGGGCGGGTCCGATCGGCGGCGCCGGGTTGGCTGCACCGGCGTTGATCTGAAGCTTGATCAGGCCGGTCACCTTCTTCTTCGGTGCCATTTCCTCTTCCTCTCATCGAGTGGATGCCGGATGCATCCGCTCTCCCGCGCATCCGGCGGATCCGGATGGCGGTGTGTCGGCGCGCGCGAAAGCGCACGCAAACCACACAAGTCTACCGGATTCGGCGACGCCGCGCAGCACGCCCGCTGAACGGCGAACGCCCCGCCGGCGGGAGCCGACGGGGCGCTCGCGACGCGCGAAGCGGGTCAGATCTTGGTGACCTGGTCGAACGAGAGCTCGACGGGCGTCTCGCGCTCGAAGAGCGACACGAGCACCGTGAGCTTGCCGCTCTCGGGCTTGATCTCGCTGATGGAACCGGGAAGGCCGGCGAACGAGCCCTCCTTGATCGTGATCGTCTCGCCGATCTCGAAGTCGACCTCGGCCGGGATGACGCGAGCGGGGGCCGCCTGGCCCTTCTTCGACGCGCCCTTGGCGGCCTGCGCCTGCGCCTCCTTGAGCTCCGCGAGCGGCTTCAGCATGTTGAAGGCCTCTTCGAAGCGGAGGGGCGTCGGGTTGTGGGCGTTGCCCACAAAGCCCGTGACGCCGGGCGTGTGGCGCACGACCGACCAGGTGTCCTCGTTGAGCTCCATGCGCACGAGCACGTAGCCCGGGATGCGCACGCGCGTGACCATCTTGCGCTGGCCGTTCTTGATCTCGACGACGTCCTCCATCGGGACCTCGACCTGGTAGATGTCGTCCTCGACCTCGAGCGTCGACTTGCGCTGCTCGATGTTGGCCTTCACCTTGCGCTCGAAGCCCGCATACGAGTGGATGACGTACCACTTGCCCTCGAGCGAGCGCAGCTCGCGGCGGAAGGCCTCGTAGGGGTCGTCCTCGGCGTCCGACTCCTCGTCGTCCGCGTCCTCGCCGACCTCGGGGCCGTCGTAGGGGGCGACCTCGTCGGCCGCCGCTGCGGCGGCCTCGTCGGCCTCCTCGGCGGCGGAGTCGGTCAGCACCTCGGCGGCGGCCTCGACCTCTGCGGCCTCGTCGATGTTCAGGGCGTCGTTCACGATCGCGTCGGCCTCCGGGTCGTCGATGTCGATGTCCTCGTCAGAGTCCTCGTCGAAGTCGTCCTCGACGTGCATGGCGTTGTGCTCGGCGGACGAGCTCGAGCGCTCCTCCTCGGCGAGGACGTTGCCCTCCTGAGCCTCGTCCTCTTCGCTCGACTGCTCAGCAGCCGTCGCCAGGTCGACGTCGTCGGCATACTTCTCAGACACGTGGTTTCTCTTCCGTTCCGGACGCCGAGAGGCGTCACGCAGACTTGCTCTCTCCATTGTGGCGCGGAGAGGGCATGCGCGTCATCCGACCGGCTGGATCAGCTCGGGACGCCGAAGACCACCGTCGTGACCCACGAGAAGAGGTAGTCCAGGCCGTAGACGAGGGCCATCATGATCACCACGAAGCCCAGCACCACCGCGGTGAACTTCAGAAGCTCCTTGCGCGTGGGCGTGACGACCTTGCGGAGCTCGGCGATCACCTGGCGGATGAAGATCACGATCCGCGAGAAGAAGCCGGCCTTCTTGCCGCCGGTCGTACCAGCCGCCGCGACGATCTCGCCGCCCGAAGCGTCGTGGGCCATGGGTTACCTTTCGTGAGCCAGCTGTCGCTGACGCGCAGGGCGGACAGGAATCGAACCTGCAACCTGCGGTTTTGGAGACCGCTGCTCTGCCAATTGAGCTACCGCCCTAGAGATCATGCGATCTCAGGAATGCCCCTCCCCGACCGCCGCCGCACACGAGGCACAGCGGAAGAATGCAGAGGAGCACTGCTTCGTCCAGCATACGGCATGCCGATGGGCACCGCGAACCGGGGCGCGCCGCCCGCGTGCCGGCCGTTCACCGCGTTGCCGCGTCCTCACGCGGCGCGTGGGCCTCCAGGAACGCGTACACGTCGGTCGTGTCGACGCCGGGGAACGAGCCGCTCGGGAGCGTCGCGAGCAGGGTCCGCGGCGTCCGCACGTTCGGCCAGGCGCCATCCCGCCACGTCGACTCGAGCTCGGCCGGCGGGCGCCGGCAGCAAGTCTCGACCGCGTGCCGCGAGACGCCGCGCTGGGGCGTGTCGCGACCGACGAACCACTTCGTGTCGTCGAAGCGCACGCCGACGCTCACCGAGTGCGCTCCCTGGCTCGAGTGCTCGACGCGCGCCGTGCACCAGTACGTGCCGTTGCCCGTGTCGGTGTACTGGTAGTACGGGTTGAACCGGTCGTCGACGTCGAAGACGACGCGGCTCGTCCACAGCCGACAGCACAGCTGCCCCTCGATCGACCCGAGCCGGTCGGTCGGGAAGTTGACGTCGTCGTTCTCGTACGCCTTCGTGATCGTGCCGGACTCGTGCACCTTGAGGAAGTGGACGGGGATGTCCAGGTGCCGCGTCGCGAGGTTCGTGAACCGGTGCGCCGCGCTCTCATACGACACCGCATAGGCGTCGCGGAGGTCCTCGATGGAGATCGCGCGTCGCGCCTTCGCGTCGCGCAGCACGGGCACCGCGTGATCCTCCGGGATGAGCAGGGCGCCGGTCAGGTAGTTCTGCTCGACGCGCTGCCGCAGGAACTCCCGGTAGTCCGAAGGCGCCGAGTGCCCGAGCACGCGGCTGGCGAGAGCCTGCAGGACCGCCGTGCGCGGGTCGCCGCTCACCCGGTCGGACAGGTAGAGCCGCCCGTGGCGGAGGTCGGCGACGCTGCGCGTGGTCTGCGGGAGGTCGGGCACGTAGTGGAGCGTGAAGCCGAGATGCGCCGCGATGTCGCTCGCGGCGCGCTGCGTGAGCGGCCCTCCCGGGTGGTCGATCGCCGCGAGGAGCTCGCGCGCCTTCTGCTCGAGCTCCGGGAAGTAGTTGTCCTGCCGTCGCATGAGACGGCGCAGCTGGACGTTCGCGCGGCGCGCCTCCTCGGGCGTCGCCGAGCGCTCGTCATGCAGGCGGTCGATCTCGCCGGTCAGGCGGAGGATGGCTCGGAGCACGTCATCGGGGACGGCCTTGGGGATGCGGAAGGGCTCGATCCCGAGGGTCTGCATGCGCGGCGAGCGCAGCGCCCGCTCGAGCGCGATCTCCATACCCGCCCGCTCGTCGAGCGCGTCGGCCTCGAGCAGCGCGTCGATGCCCACGCCGAGCGCCTTCGCGATCGTGCGCAGCATCGACAGGCGCGGCTCGCGCCGCCCGTTCTCGATCATCGAGAGCTGGCTCGGTGCGCGCCCGACCGCCGCCGCGAGCGCATCGAGCGTCATGCCCCGCTCGGCGCGGAGCTGGCGGATGCGGCGCCCCACGGCGAGCGCGTCGGGCCCATCCTCTTCGACTTCTTCTGCGGCGACCATGCGCCGATGATGCCACAGGACATCCGATCTGCAGAAGATCTCGTGAACTTCTCCTCACGAACCGTCCCCGAATCGCTCGACTTTCTCGGATCGTTGTGTTCACGACAGCACGCGGCACCCGCCGCTCACCACGAGGAGCACGATGATGAGCACCCCCGAAGAGAACACGACCGCCGGTCGCCGCCCGGGCGACCAGACCCAGACGGCCGAGGAGCTCCGCCTCGAGTGGAGCGCCGATCCCCGCTGGAACGGCATCACGCGCGACTACACGGCCGAGGACGTCATCCGCCTGCGCGGCACCGTCCGCGAGGAGGCGACCCTCGCCCGCCGCGGCGCGGAGGTCCTGTGGGAGCGCCTGAACTCGGACGAGTACATCCGCGCGCTCGGAGCGCTCACCGGCAACCAGGCGGTCCAGCAGGTCCGTGCAGGGCTCAAGGCGATCTACCTCTCCGGATGGCAGGTCGCGGCAGACGCGAACCTCTCCGGGCAGACGTATCCCGACCAGTCGCTCTACCCCGCGAACTCCGTTCCGGCCGTCGTGCGCCGCATCAACAACGCCCTCCTCCGCCAGGACCAGCTCGAGCACGCCGAGGGCGAGGTGACCCGCGACTGGCTCGCCCCGATCGTCGCCGACGCGGAGGCCGGCTTCGGCGGCCCGCTCAACGCCTACGAGCTGGCGCACGCGATGATCCAGGCGGGCGCCGCCGGCATCCACTGGGAGGACCAGCTCGCGAGCGAGAAGAAGTGCGGGCACCTCGGGGGCAAGGTCCTCGTGCCGACGCAGCAGCACATCCGCACGCTCAACGCCGCGCGGCTCGCGGCCGACGTCGCGGGCGTGCCGACCATCCAGATCGCGCGCACCGATGCCCTCGCAGCCGACCTCCTGACGAGCGACGTCGACGAGCGCGACCGCGCGTTCACGACCGGCGAGCGCACGGACGAGGGCTTCTACCGCGTGCGCAACGGCATCGAGCCGGTGATCTCCCGCGGGCTCGCCTACGCTCCGTACGCCGACCTGCTCTGGGTCGAGACGGGGACCCCCGACATCGAGCTCGCCCGCGAGTTCGCGGCGGCGATCCACGCCGAGCACCCCGGCAAGATGCTCGCCTACAACTGCTCGCCCAGCTTCAACTGGCACCGCGCGCTGTCCGACAGCCAGATCGCGTCGTTCCAGGAGGAGCTCGCCGAGCTCGGCTACCGGTTCCAGTTCATCACCCTCGCCGGCTTCCACGCCCTCAACCACTCGATGTACCAGCTCGCGCGCGGCTACGCCGAGCGCGCGATGACCGCCTACGTCGAGCTGCAGGACGCCGAGTTCGCCGCCGAGGCCGACGGCTACACCGCCACCAAGCACCAGCGCGAGGTCGGCACCGGCTACTTCGACCACGTGTCGACCGCCCTCAACCCCTCGAGCGCCACCCTCGCTCTCGTCGGCTCCACCGAGGCCGAGCAGTTCCACTGATGCCGCACCCGGCTCAGGCCATCCGCTTCTCTTCCCTTCAGGAGTCATCATGACCATCACCGACATCGCCCCGCCCGCCGCCGACGAGCGCTACCGCGCACGCACCGCCCCGTCGATCGAGGTCGCCGGCCGCCTCCACGAGCGCTTCGAGGAGATCCTCACCCCCGAGGCGCTCGCGTTCCTCGCCCAGCTGCACGAGCTCTTCGCAGGCGCGCGCTACGACCGTCTCGCCGATCGAATGCGGCGCGGCTACGAGATCGGCAACGGCCGGGACCCGCGCTTCCGCGAGGACACCGCGCGCATCCGCGAAGACGCCTCCTGGCGCGTCGCGGGCCCCGGGCCGGGTCTCGAGGACCGACGCGTCGAGATCACCGGCCCGACCGATCCGCGCATGACGATCAACGCCCTGAACTCGGGGGCCCGCGTGTGGCTCGCCGACCAGGAGGACGCGACGAGCCCGACCTGGCGCAATGTCATCGGCGGGCAGCTTTCGCTGCGCGACGCGATCCGCGGCGACCTCTCGTACACGAGCCCGGACGGCCGCCGCTACGAGGTCACCGCCGAGCGCACGCCCACGATCGTGATGCGCCCCCGCGGCTGGCACCTCGAGGAGCACCACCTGCTCTTCACCGACCGCCACGGGCGCACGATGCCCGCTTCGGGCTCGCTCGTCGACTTCGGCCTCTACGTCTTCCACAACGCCGAGCAGCTCATCGCCAACGGCGCAGGCCCGTACTTCTACCTGCCGAAGATCGAGTCGGCGGAGGAGGCGCGCCTGTGGGACCACGTCTTCTCGTTCTCGGAGCAGTACCTCGGCATCCCGCACGGCACGATCCGCGCGACCGTGCTGATCGAGGCGCTGCCGGCCGCGTTCGAGATGGAGGAGATCCTCTACGAGCTGCGCGACCACTGCGCGGGGCTCAACGCGGGCCGCTGGGACTACATCTTCTCGATCATCAAGACCTACCGCGGCCGCGGATCGCGCTTCGTGCTGCCCGACCGGAACGAGGTCACGATGACGGTCGACTTCATGCGCGCCTACACCGAGCTCCTCGTGCAGACGTGCCACCGGCGCGGCGCGTACGCGATCGGCGGCATGAGCGCGTTCATCCCCAACCGCAGGGACCCCGAGGCGAATGCGCGGGCGATGGAGAAGGTCGCGGCCGACAAGAAGCGCGAGGCAGCGGACGGCTTCGACGGCACCTGGGTCGCGCACCCCGATCTCATCCCCGTCGCCCAGGCGGAGTTCGACGCCGTGCTCGGAGACCGGCCGAACCAGCTCGAGCGCACCCGCGACGACGTCAGGGTGCGCGAGCGCCACCTGCTCAACCTGTGGATCGGGCGCGCGATCACCGACGAGGGGGTCCACGGGAACGTGTCCGTGGCCATCCGCTACATCGAGGCCTGGCTGCGCGGGCTCGGGGCCGTGGCGATCGACGGCCTCATGGAGGACGCGGCGACGGCCGAGATCTCGCGCTCGCAGATCTGGCAGTGGATCCGGCAGGAGCAGGTCACCGAGCAGGGCACGCCGATCACCCGCGAGTACGTGTCGGAGCTCGTCGACCGGGTGCTCGGCGAGGTCGAGCGCTCGGAGGGCGACCGCTTCGACGAGGCGGCCGAGGTCTTCCGCGACGTGGCCCTGAGCCCGACGTTCCGCGCCTTCCTCACGACGAAGGCCTACGCCGACCATCTCGTCGAGCGGGACTGACGTCCTGCACCCGTGCGAGTCGGAGCCTCGGGCCTCCGGCTCGCACGGGCTTGACCAGGGCGAAGGAACGGCCGAGTTTTCGCCCCGTCGGCGAGCGGCGCGCCCGCGTCGCGCCGACTACGCTGGGGGCGTGACCGACCGCGCACCGCTCTCTCGCAAGCTCTCCGCCATCGCCGAATCCGCGACCCTCAAGGTCGACGCCAAGGCGAAAGCCCTGAAGGCCGAGGGCAAGCCCGTCATCTCGTATGCCGCCGGCGAGCCCGACTTCTCGACGCCGCAGTTCGTCGTGGACGCGGCGGCCGAGGCGCTCCGCAACCCGGCGAACTTCCGCTACACCCCCGCCGCGGGTCTCCTCCCGCTGCGCGAGGCGATCGCCGCGAAGACCCTCCGCGACTCGGGCCTCGAGGTGTCGCCGAGCCAGATCGTCGTGACGAACGGCGGCAAGCAGGCCGTCTACCAGGCGTTCCAGGCCGTCGTGAACCCCGGCGACGAGGTGCTCCTGCCCGCGCCGTACTGGACGACGTACCCCGAGGCCATCCGCCTCGCCGACGGCGTCCCGGTCGAGGTCTTCGCGGGCGCCGACCAGGAGTACAAGGTCACCGTCGAGCAGCTCGAGGCCGCGCGCACGGAGCGCACGACCGTCCTCGTGTTCGTGTCGCCCTCCAACCCCACCGGCTCGGTCTACACCGCCGAGGAGACCGCCGCGATCGGCCAGTGGGCGCTCGAGCACGGCATCTGGGTGATCACCGACGAGATCTACCAGAACCTCGTCTACGAGGGCACGCGCGCCGTGTCGATCGTCGAGGCCGTCCCCGAGCTCGCCGGGCAGACCCTGCTGCTGAACGGCGTCGCGAAGACGTACGCCATGACCGGATGGCGCGTGGGCTGGATGGTCGGGCCCTCCGACGCGATCAAGCTCGCCGCGAACCTCCAGTCGCACCTCACGAGCAACGTCAACAACATCGCGCAGATCGCGGCGACCACCGCACTCAGCGGACCGCAGGACGAGGTCGAGGAGTTCCGCACGGCGTTCGACCGCCGTCGCCGCCTCATCGTCTCGGAGCTCGCGAAGATCGAGGGCGTCACCGTGCCGAACCCGCTCGGGGCGTTCTACGCGTACCCCGACGTGCAGGGCCTGCTCGGCCGCGAGTGGAAGGGGCGCCGCATCGAGACATCGCTCGAGCTCGCCGACTTCATCCTCGACGAGGCCGAGGTCGCCGTCGTGCCGGGCGAGGCGTTCGGCCCGAGCGGCTACCTGCGCCTGTCGTACGCGCTCGGCGACGACCAGCTGCTCGAGGGCGTCCAGCGCCTCCAGGAGCTCTTCGCGTAACACCCCGTCGGTCGGCCCACCGCGGCCCACGAGACTAGCCCCCGTCGTCGAGACCGGTGCTCCGAGCACCGGTTTCGACCACGGGGGCTAGTCTCGATGATGTAGGGGGCGGACGGCGCTACAGCTCGACACCCACGAGGACGGGCTCGGGCTGCAGCACGATGCCGAACTCCGCCGCCACGCGGCTGCGGATGAAGCGCGCGAGCTCGGCGACCTCTCCGCCTGTGGCACCGCCGCGGTTCGTGAGCGCGAGCGCGTGCTTGGTCGACACGCCAGCGCGCGAGCGCGGCAGGCGGAAGCCCTTCTCGATGCCCGAGTGCTCGATGAGCCACGCCGCGGGCACCTTCACGTCGGCGCGTGTGCTCACCACGCGCGGCAGGGCCCCGTCGTAGGACTCGAGCGGGATGACGACGACCGGGTCGAGATCCGGCTCGACGGGCCACCGCGGGCACTCGTCGGGCAACGTGCGCGCGACCGACTCGGGCAGGATCGGGTTCTGGAAGAACGAGCCCGCGCTGTGCGTGTCGGCGTCGGGGTCGTCGAGGACCATGCCCTTGGACGCCCGGATCGCGAGGACGTGATCGCGGATCCACGCCAGCGAGACCGCCGCGTCCTCCGCGACGCCGAGGGCGCTGCGCAGCCGCGCGTCGCGGATGGGCCGCTCGCCCGTGCCGACCTGCTCGAGCTCGAGCGTGAGCGAGAGGATGACCGCCTCGCGCTCGGGCACGGACCCGTAGTGGCGCTTGAGCACCGACGTGCGCGGGCCGAGCGCGAGGTCGGCGGCCGGCACCGTCGACACCTCGCCCGTGGACGCGTCGATGAGGTCGACCTCGACGAGCGTCTGGACGATCTCCTGCCCGTAGGCGCCCACGTTCTGGATCGGCGCGGCCCCCGACGTGCCGGGGATGCCCGACATCGCCTCGATGCCCGCGAGGCCGTTCGCGACCGTCCAGGCGACGAGCTCGTCCCAGTTCTGGCCGGCCTCGACGCGCAGCCGGACGCGGCCCTCGCGTGCGCCGCCGACGACCTCGAAGCCGCGGGTGAGGATGCGGACGACCGTGCCGGGGAACGGCTCGTCCCCCATGAGCAGGTTCGACCCGCCGCCGAGGACCATCCACTCGCCGTCGTCGCTCCAGACGTCGCGCAGGGCCGCGACGAGCTCGTCGCGCGTGTGCGCGTCGATCATGCGCTCGGGCGCGGCGCCGACCCGCAGGGTCGTGAGCTGCGAGAGGGGGATGGGCGCGATCTCGCTCATGCGCGGCGCACGCGCACCTGCGCCTTGCCGAGCACGGTCGTGTCGGCGTGCGTCACGGTGAGGTCGATGCGCACGGTGTCGTCGGCGATCTGCCCGACCTTCGCGACGACCGAGACGTCGGCGCCGGTCTCGGCGTCCACGACGACGGGGCGCGTGAAGCGCACGCCGTACTCGGCGATCCGGCCGGTGTCGCCGAGCCACTCCGCGATCGTGCCGACCGCGAGGCCCATCGTCAGCATGCCGTGTGCGAGCACGCCGGGCAGGCCCACCGACTGGGCGACGTCGTCACGGTAGTGGATCGGATTGAAGTCGCCGGATGCCCCGGCATAGCGCACGAGGGACTCGCGCGTGAGGTGCACGGTGCGCTCGGCGACGACCTCGCCGACGGTGAGCTCAGACATCCGCGCTCTCCTCTCCCCCGACGAGCAGGACCGACGTCGCGGTGACGACGTGGCGCCCCTCGGCGTCGACGATCTCGGCGTCGCTCGTGATCATGGCGTTCGAGCCGACCGAGCGGATGCCCGTGACGGTCAGCTGCGCCGTGAGCTCGTCGCCCGCGACGATCGGGCGCGTGTAGCGGAAGCGCTGCTCGGCGTGGATCGTCCGCTCGAGCGCGATGCCGCTGTCGGGCTCGCCCAGCAGCTGCTGCAGCGTGTGGTCCTGGACGACCATCGCGAAGGTCGGCGGCGCGACGACGTCGGCGTAGCCGAGTGCGCGCGCGGCCTCCGGGTCGCTGTGCTGCGGCGCGTCGGCGAAGACGGCGCGCGCGAACTCGCGCACCTTCTCGCGACCCACCAGATACGGGGGCGTCGGCGGGAACTCTCGTCCGACCAGTTCCGGGTTCACAGGCACCCGGCCATCCTAACGAGGCCGCCTCCAGGCGCGGTCGGTAGACTGCCGCACGTGTCCCATCGTGTGAGCCCGCGTCGCGGGCGTGAGGAGGTCGTCGGCGCCGCTCGCGCCGACGACAGAGCCTGAGCCGTCGCCGCGCCCCTGCGCGGCCCGTCGCTCCGGCGCGCCCTTCTGCGGCGTGCCGTGCTCTCGCCATCCGCGCGAGACTCACCACTCCCGCGAGACCGCGACCCGCTCGCGAGACCTCCTGCACGGCAGGCGGCCTCGCCATCGGCCGGAGTCCCGCTGACACACGACGCCGCGCACGCACGCGCCGCCTTCGAGGACATGACATGAACACCCTGACCGAGCGCGACATCCGCGCCTCCTTCGTCAACGCCTCCCGCAAGGAGGTCTCCGACCTGACCCTCCCGGTCGACTTCGCCGAGCGCGACTTCGATCGGCTCGACTACCTCGGCTGGGCCGACCCGAAGCTCCCCCGACGCGCGTACGTCGTCGCGGAGCTCGGCGGGCACCCCGTGGGCGTGCTCCTGCGCCAGGCCGAGCAGCGCACGGGCGCCCGCGCCCTGTGCTCATGGTGCGAGGACGTGACCCTGCCGAACGACGTGCAGTTCTTCGCGGCGCGCAAGACGGGCCCCGCCGGCCGCAAGGGCGACACGATCGGCACCCTGGTGTGCGCGAACTTCGGGTGCCCCGCCGCCGTGCGGAAGCTCCCGCCCCTCGCGTACCAGGGCTTCGACCGCGAGGCGGCGCGCGACGAGCGCATCCGCCGTCTCGGCGAGCACGTCCGGGCGTTCATCCGCGCGCTCGGCGTCGAGGGCTGACGCCGCCGGGGTCACCCCTTCGCGCGCGCGGCGCGGATGGCCTTCTGGGCCATCTGCGCCGCGATCACGACGAGGAAGACGGCGAAGAGGATGTTGCCGACCTGCGGGTCGACGAGGTTCGCGACCCACGTGCCGAGCGGCGCGGTCGCGCAGGCCGCGAGGCCCACGCCGACGGCGGCGGCGACGTCGACGTTGTGCTTGCGGATGTTCGCCACGGTGCCCGAGAGCGACGTCGGGATCATCATGAGCAGCGACGTGCCCTTCGCGACGAGGTCGCTCATCCCGAAGAGCAGCATGAGGACGGGCACGACGACGATGCCGCCGCCGACGCCGATGAGCCCCGACACGATGCCGGTCACGAGGCCGAGCACGACGAGGCCCGCGCCGCTCCAGACGTCGATCTCGAGCACGGCGTCGCGCGAGGGCACGATGAGGAAGAGGCTGATCATGACGACGACGAGGAAGCCGACGAAGATCCACCGGAGCACGGGCTCCGACAGCGCGTGGAGCATCCGCACGCCGATCTGCGCGCCGAAGACGGCGCCCGCGGCGATGAGCAGCGCCGCGATCCAGTCGACGTCGCCGTTCACGGCGTAGGAGATGACGCCGACGATCGCCGTCGGGATGATCGCCGCCGACGACGTGCCCGCGCCCAGGCGCTGCGTAAAGCCGACGAGGAGCACGAGCAGGGGGACGATGACCGTGCCGCCGCCCACGCCGAAGAGCCCGGACAGGAAGCCCGCGAGCGCGCCGATCCCGACGAACGCCACGATCGCCCCCGCGCCGCGGCGGCGCACCTCGGTCACTGCGCCGGCCCGTTCGCCGACACCGCGCCATCCCTCGTCATCCGTCCGTGAGCCATCCGTCCACGCTACCAACGGCATGTTTCCGGCGATGACGCGCGGGCCGCGCGCGGCGTCAGCGGGGCGCGCGCGGCGTCAGCGCAGCGCGCGGACGAACACCGCGGAGTCGCGGGCGCTCTCGACGCGGGTGAACCCCAGGCGCGGGTAGAACGCGAGCGCGCCCGTGTTCGCGGGATCCGCGGCGAGGTGCACGCCCGGCACGCCGCGCTCGCGCAGCGCGTCGAGCAGCGTCTCGACGAGGCGCCGCCCCCACCCCTGTCCCTGCAGCTCGGGCAGCAGGTCGATGTGGAGGTGCGCGGGATGGGCGGCGAGATGCGGCTGGTCCTCGGGGCCCCGGCGATGCGCGTACCGGAGGAGGTCGGCTTCGCGCCCGGGACGATCGCCGGGGTCGGGGAACCGCGTGGCGCGCGGCGGCCACCACGTGTCGCGGAACCAGGTCTCGAACGCGGTCGTGTCGGGCGCGCACACGATGTAGCCGGCCGCGCGCCCTCCCGACTCGACGACGAGGGCGAGATCGGGGTGACGGTCGACGTACGGGTACAGGAAGAGCTCGGGCCACAGCTCGTCGTCGCCGAGGAGGCCGGTCGCGTCGCCGCCCGCGTCGGCGGTGCGCACGCACACCTCGCCGAGGGCGGCGCGATCGGAGGGGCGGTACGGACGCATCAGCGCGGCGGGTTCGCTCACGACCGCCAGGCTATCCCGCACGGTAGCCTCGCGAGGTGCCCGTCCGCCTCGTCGCCCCGGGCGTCGCGTGGCTCGCGGCGTCCGACGCCGCCCTGCCTGCCCTGTCGTCCGCCGACGCCGAGCGCGCGGCGGCGCTGACGGCTCCGCGGCGCGCACGGTTCCTCCGCGGGCGCGCGGCGCTGCGCGCGCTGCTCGACGAGGGCGCGGTCGTCGAGCCGGCGCGCTGCCCCGACTGCGGCGCGCGGCACGGTGCTCCCGAGGTGCGGGCGGATGGCGCGCGCCTCTTCGCGAGCACGTCGCACGCTGATGGCGGATCGCTCGCGGCGGTCTCCCGCCGCCGCGTGGGGGCCGACGTCGAGGCGGCGAGCGCTCTGCGCGTGCCTCCGCCCATCCCGGTGCCGCCCGGGGAGGATCCGCTGCGGCACTGGACCAGGGTCGAGGCCGTGCTCAAGGCGGATGGCCGCGGCCTGCGCGTCGATCCCGCCGCGGTCGCGCTCGCCCCGGCGGGCGACGGATGGCGCGCGGAGCTCGAGGGGGCCGTCTACGACGTGCGCGACCTCGCGATCGACGCCGTGCACGTCGCGGCGATCGCGGTGTCTCAGTCGTCCTGACGCGCTGGGCCCGCTGCGCGGCCGGACCGGCGCGGCGGCAGCTCGGGCAGCGCGCGCTCGTGCAGCCACGGAGCGAGCACGGGGTCGGCCATCCGCTCGAAGTCCGCCGACGCGGCCACGCCGTGACGGTGGTTCGCGGTCCACGCCCGCACGAGATCGAAGAACGCCGGATCGCCGATCGTCAGACGCAGGGCGTGCAGCGCGAGCGCGCCGCGCTTGTAGACCCGGTCGTCGAACATGAGGTCGGGCCCCGGGTCGCTCAGGAGGAGGTCCTGCGGGAGCTGACGCAGCCGCGCGTGGTGCATGCGTGCGAGCTCGTCGGCCGAGGGGCCGCCCTTCGCCTCGGACCAGATCCACTCGGCGTAGCACGCGAAGCCCTCGTTGAGCCAGATGTCGCGCCACTGCCCGACGCCCACGCTGTTGCCGAACCACTGGTGCGCGATCTCGTGGGCGACGAGGCGCTCCGATCCGCCGCGCCCGTCGATGTGATTCGCGCCGAACACGGCCATCCCCTGCGCCTCGAGCGGGATCTCCAGCTCGTCCTCGGTGACCACGAGACGGCACACCGACATCGGGTAGGGCCCGAAGGCCCGCTCGAACGTCTCGAGGATGCGCGGGACGACCGCGAGGTCCGCGTCGACGCGCGCGGCGAGTGCGGGCGGATGCACCGCGGCGACCGGGACCCCCTCCGCCGTCTCGGCGATCTGGCGGGAGACGTAGCGCCCGATCTGCACCGTGACGAGGTAGGCCGACGTCGGGGTGTCCTCCTCGAAGACGTGCGTCGTCCGCCCCGCGCGTGTCGTCGTCGACACCCGGCGCCCCGTCGCCTCGACGCGGTGGTTCTGGTCGCACGCGATCGCGATCCGGTACCGCGCCTTGTCGGCGACGCGGTCGTTGCACGGGAACCAGGTCGGCGCGCCGGTGGGCTGCGAGGCCACGAGCACGCCGTCCTCGAGCTCCTCCCAGCCGATCGGGCCCCAGGGAGACCGGCGCGGCCGCGGCGAACCCGCGTAGTCGATGCGGACGTCGAGGGCTGTCCCGGCGGGGAGCTCCTCCGACAGCGTGACGCGCACGCGGCGCTCCGACTGGCGCATCTTGGCGACCTTGCGCCCGCGCACCTGCACGTTCGACGCGCGCAGCCCGACGAGGTCGAAGGACAGCACCGAGGTGTCGGCGAGCGTGACGAGGGCGATCTCGGCTCGCCCCGCGAGACGGTTCGTCGCGATGCGGTAGTCGAGGTCGACGTCGTAGCGCTCGACGCGGTACCGCGTGTCGCCGCTGCGCGGCACGTACGGGTCGGCGCCCAGGCCGGCCGTCACGAGGCGGTCGCCTGGTAGGCGCGCACCTTCACGGCTCGCCACGGCCCGATCGGGTTGCCGCTCCAGCGGCTGCCGACGGGCACGGCCTCGCCGCGCATGACGAGCGAGGCAGGGCCGACCGTCGCGTGCGCGCCGATCGAGGCCGCCGGCAGGATCACGCTGTGGGGGCCGAGGGTCGCCCCCGGCTCGAGCGTCACGGTGTCCATGCTCATGATTCGATCATGGAACAGGTGGGTCTGCACGACGCACCCGCGGTTGACCGTCGCGCCGTCGCCGAGCGTGACGAGGTCGGGCTCGGGCAGCCAGTAGCTCTCGCACCACACGCCGCGGCCGATGCGGGCGCCGAGCGACCGCAGCCATGCGGCGAGCGCGGGCGTGCCCGACGCGGGCCGCGCGAACCACGGCGCAGCGAGCATCTCGACGAAGGTGTCCGAGACCTCCGTGCGCCACACGAAGCTCGACCAGAGCGGCTGCTCCCCCGCGCGGATCGGCCCGACGATGAGCCACTTGGCGGCGGTCGAGACGAGCGCGGCGACCGCCCCGGCCGCGAGCATGACGACGCCCGAGAGCAGCAGGGTGACGACCACGCCGAGCAGCTGGGCGAGCGCATAGAGGGCGAACAGCACGCCGAGCCCGAGACCGCACGTGATCACGACGGGCACGAAGCGGCACAGCTCCCACAGCGTGCGGGCGACGCGCAGCCGGGCGGATGGCCGGAAGGTGCGGCTCTCGTCGACCTCGGCGACGACGCGCCGGAGGCGGACGGGCGGCGACCCGAGCCAGCTGGAGCCGGCCTTGGCCTTCATGGGCGCGACCGACAGCACGGCGACGAGGCCGTCCTTGGGAACGCGGTGGCCGGCCGCGGCCATCCCCGAGTTGCCGAGGAACGCCCGCTTGCCGATCCGCGCGGGCGCGACCCTGAGCCATCCGCCGCGCAGCTCGTACGAGGCGACCATCGTGTCGTCGGCGAGGAACGCGCCGTCGTCGATCGTCGTCATCGACGGCAGGAGCAGAACCGTCGACGCCTCGACGTTGCGCCCGACCTTCGCGCCGAGAAGCCGCAGCCACACGGGCGTGAAGAGGCTCGAGTAGATCGGGAAGAGCACGGTGCGCGCGGCGTCGAGGAGGCGCTCGATGCTCCAGGCCTGCCACGCCGGCACGCTGCGGATGGGATACGTGCCCTCGCGCAGGCCGATCGAGAGCAGCCGCACGAGCACGACGACCGCGCCGGCGAAGACGAGGCCGGTCACGACGACGGCCGGCACGAGGAGCGCGAACGCGGCGAGCGCGGCCTCCGCGAGGTCGTCTGCCCCGCGCATGCCGAGCGCGAGCACGAGGCCACCCGCGGCGAACGCGACGATCGGCAGGAGCGCGAGGCCCATCGACGACAGCGCATAGAGCGCCAGGTGACGACGCGGTGCGGGCGGGCGCTCCTGCGGCCATCCCCGCGTCGCGGCGCCCGCCCGGACGGCAGGCGAGCCCGACCAGTGCTGCCCCGCGCGCACGCGGCCGAACACGGCGGATCCCGGGCCGACCTCCGCGCCCTGGCCGATCTTCGTTCCCGGAGCGAGGGTGCTGCGCGCGCCGATCGTCGCGCCGGCGCCGATGCGGATGCCGCCGATGCGGACGGTCTCGCCGTCGATCCAGTACCCCGACAGGTCGACCTCGGGCTCGATCGCGGCGCCCGAGCCGACCTCGAGCATGCCCGTCACGGGCGGCATGGTGTGGAGGTCGACGTCGCGGCCGATCTTCGCGCCGAGGGCGCGCGCGTAGTAGGTGACCCACGGCGCACCCGCGAGGCCGACCGGGTCGATCTGGTCGGTGACCTTCTCGGCGAGCCAGAGGCGCATGTGCGTCGCGCCCCCGCGGCGGTAGTCGCCCGGCCGGAGTCCCGCGAGCAGCACCCGCGCGAACAGCGCGCCCAGCGCCATCCGCCCGAACGGCGTCGCGAAGACGATGAGCCCGAGGAGCGTCCACCACCAGTCGATGACCGGGAGGGCCTCGAACCCGGGGACGAGCGACAGGAGAGTCGAGGCCGTGAGCGCGTAGACGAGCCAGCGGGCGCCGGTGAGGATGAAGAGCGGGATCCCGACGAGCGACTGGGTCCACTGCGTGAGCCGGGGCGTCGGCGCGGGCGTGCTGAACCCGCCGGCGGCCTCGGGGTCGACGGTGTCGAGCGCGGCTTCGGCCATCGCGGCGAGACGCGGGTGGCTGTACACGTCGGCGACCGTGAACTCGGGCGCGGTCTCGCGGATGAGCGTGACGAGCTGCGCGGCCGCGAGCGACCCTCCGCCGAGGTCGAAGAAATCGGCGTCCGGATCGGCGACGGGGATGCCGAGCACCGCCTGCCAGTGCGCCGCGAGCCACGCGACGTCGTCGTCGAGGTCGGAGGCGTCGGCGTCGCCCGCATCCGCGAGCGGCCACGGCAGCGCGGCCTTGTCGACCTTGCCCGATGTGCGCGTCGGCAGCTCGTCGATGACGGCGAGGGTGGGGATGAGCGGCGCGGGCAGGCGCTCGGCGAGGCGCGAGCGCGCGTCGGCGCGGTCGAAGCCGGCATCGGCGACGAGGTAGCCGACGAGGATGTCGACCCCGGCCGCGGTCTTGCGGACCGCGACCGCGGCGCCGCCGACGCCCGGGAGGTCCTGGAGCGCGGCTTCGACCTCGCCCAGCTCGATGCGGCGCCCGCCCACCTTCACCTGGTCGTCGACGCGGCCCTGGAAGAGGAGCCCCTCGGGCTCGAAGCGCACCATGTCGCCCGAGCGGTACGCCCGCTCCCACCCGAGAGTCGGCATGGGCGCGTACTTCTCGGCGTCCTTGGCGGGGTCGAGGTAGCGCGCGAGGCCGACCCCGCCGATGATGAGCTCGCCGGGCTCGCCCGCCGCGACCGGGCGGCCGTCGGCGTCGACGACGGCCAGCTGCCATCCGTCGAGCGGAAGGCCGATCCGCACGGGCTCGTCGGCGCGCATGAGCGCCGCGCACGCCACGACGGTGGCCTCGGTGGGCCCGTAGGTGTTCCAGACCTCGCGACCCTCGCCGACGAGACGGGCGACGAGCTCGGGCGGGCAGGCCTCGCCGCCGAAGATGAGGAGGCGCACGTTCTCGATCGTGTCGGCGGGCCACAGCGCGGCGAGCGTCGGGACGGTCGAGACGGCGGTGATGCCGTGGCCGAGCAGCCACGGGCCGAGGTCGGATCCCGAGCGAACGAGCGAGCGGGGGGCGGGAACGAGACACGCCCCCGAGCGCCACGCGAGCCACATCTCCTCGCACGACGCGTCGAAGGCGACGGAGAGGCCGGCGAGCACGCGGTCGCCGGGCCCGAGCGGCTCGTCGGCGAGGAAGAGGCGCGCCTCGGCGTCGACGAACGCCGCGGCCGAGCGGTGCGAGACCGCGACGCCCTTCGGGGTGCCCGTCGAGCCCGAGGTGAAGATGATCCAGGCGTCGTCGTCGAGGCCGGGGCGCTGGTCCTCGGCGGACTCGTCGACCGGGGCGGACGGGTCGGTGGACTCGAAGCGCCCGCCGCCCGTGAGGACGCCGCGCACCTTCGCCTCGCCGAACACGAGGTCGGCGCGCTCCTGGGGGTCGTCCGCGTCGACGGGCACGTACGCGGCTCCCGCGGCGAGCACCGCGAGGATCGAGACGTACAGCTCCGCCGTTCCCGAGGCCATCCGCACGCCGACGCGGTCTCCGCGGCGGACCCCGTGCGTCCGCAGGCGCTGCGCGACGGCCCGCACCTGCGCGAGCAGCTCGCGGTAGCTGAGCGCTCCTTCGGCGTCCTCGATGGCGGACGCGTCGGGATGCGCCCGCGCGGTCTCCTCGAGGATGTCGACGAGGGTGCGCGGGGGTGCGGCGCTCTCGCCGCGATCGAGCACGGCGCTCTGCGCCGCCGCGGTGTCGGTCAACCTGTCTCCATCCGTGGCGTCGCCGGGTGCGCCGCCATCGTCGTGGGGTCAGGTTACCGATCGGTGAACGACCGCCGACCGGCGCGGGGCCGCACGACGACGGCCGGGCGCGTCGCGCCGATCAGCGCGGCAGGCGCGCGGGTCAGCGCGGCAGGCGCGCGCGCAGGGAGTCGATGAGGATGGCGGCGCCGAGCTCGAAGGACCGCGCGGCGCGCGCCTCCCCGCGCACGCCGCCTTCGAGAAGGCGCCCGAGGGTGCGGGTCTCGCGCTCGGGGCGCCAGACCTCGTCGGGCGACGCGAGGTCGAGGCCGAAGCCGATCGCGAAGGCGTCGATCACGGCGATGATCGTGAGGACCTCGTCCTCGGGGAAGCCCGCCTCCACGAGCACGGTCGCGAGGTCGTCGTACGACGCGATGAGGTCGGGGTTCGTGATCGTCCGGTCGACGAGCAGCGGGACGAGAGCCGGGTAGTCGGCGTACATGCGGCGCTGGGCGCGCAGCACCTCGAGCACGTAGTCGTCCCACGGCACGCCCTGCGGCTGCACGCGGTACGACGCGATGAGGCGCCCCCGCATGAGCTCGAGGATCGCGTCGGCGCCGTCGGCGTGGTTGTAGAGCGACGACGGCCGCACGCCGAGGCTGCGCGCGATCGCGTTGACGCCGAACGGCTCCCCCGCCCGGGCCAGGGCGAGCCCCGCGTCGCCGATGATCTCGGGCGACAGCAGCGGTGTGGACGGCCTGGCCATGCGCTCCCCTCTCCGCCGATCGGAGCATGATCGCCGCCCGGGGGTTTCGCGCGGCGTCTCTTCCCTGCATAATAACGAACATCGTTCGTTGACGAACACCATTCGTTAAACGGCCGAGCCGCACCACCCGATGCCGGCCCGCACATCCGCTTCCGCGCACAGCGCCGTGCCCCCTCTGGAGTTCCCATGTCAACCATCGACCTGACGAGCCGCGTGCCCCTGCGGCTCCCCACCGCGACCGCGACATTCGCGATCGGCATCGCCGGCTACCTCGGCGTCAACCTCTCGCCGTACATGATCACGGCGGCCCAGTCGGGGCTCGGCATGGACGTCCTCGCGGCGAGCTGGCTCGTCACCGCGACGCTCCTGCTGACCGCCGTGACCGGCCTCGCCATCGCCCCGCTCTGCGCGGGAGCGCACCGGCGCACCGTCGCCCGCGGCGGACTCGCCCTCGGACTCCTCGGCTTCGGCGCAGCCGCCGTCGCGCCGGCCCTCATCCTGCCGGGGCTCCTCGCCTGCGGCGTCGGCGCGGGCGGCGCGGTCGCCGCATCGGGGGCCGCTCTCGCGGCGTTCCGCAACCCCGATCGCGTCGCGGGCTTCAACGGGCTCGCCAACCGCGCCGTCATCACCATCGTGCTCGCCGTGCTCCCCCTCATCGGGCTCGCGCCGATCGACGTGTTCGGCGCGCTCGCGCTCTTCTGCCTCATCGGGCTCGCGGTGTCGCTCTGGCTGCCGGCCGCGCCCGTGCTCGAGCCGCACGCCGGCGCCGCCGTCGCGGAGGCCATGCCGATCGAGATCCCGCCCACCGGCATGGTGCGCACCTCGGTGCCGCGCTCGCGCACCGTCACGATCGCCGGCTTCGCCCTGCTCGTCACGTTCGCGCTCTGGGCCGCGAGCGAGGACTCGCTGTGGGCGATGGCGGGAGTCATGGGCGCCGAGCAGGCGGGTCTCACGCCCGAGGGCCTCGGCATCGCGCTCAGCGGAGCGACGGCGGGCGGGCTCCTCGGCTCGATCCTCCTCATGATCGTCGGCGACCGCCTCGGCCGCGCCGTGCCGCTCGCGACCCTGCTGCTCGCGGGCGCCGCCCTCAAGTTCGCCGAGGGCTTCATGGCCGACCAGACCGCGTTCATCGTCGTCTTCATCGCGTGGAACACGATCTACGCGATCGCCTTCATGTACTTCGTCTCGACCTCGGCGGCCCTCGACGCGGACGGCCGCTGGTCGGGCCCGCTCCTCGCGGTCTACCTCGTCGGCTCGGCGCTCACGCCCGTGATCGGCGCGGCCCTCGTCGGCGCGCTCGGATACCAGGGCTTCACGACCGCCCTCTCCATCGCGAGCGTCGTGCTCGCCGTCCCCGCGGGCGCGATCGCGCTCCTGTCCACGCGGCTCGAGCGAGCCGCACGCACCGCCATCCCGGAGAACGCCTGATGACCCGCACCCTCTACCGCAGCGCCCGCATCTTCACCGCCGACGAGCCCGCCTGGGCCGAGGCGCTCGTCGTCGACGGCGACACGCTCGCGTACGTCGGCGACGCCAGCGGAGCGCCCGCCGCGGATGCGACGGTCGACCTCGGCGGCCGCCTCGTCCTGCCCGGATTCACCGACGCGCACACCCACCTGCTCATGACGGGCGAGGCGCTCGGGCAGGTCGGTCTGACCGACGCCCGCACGCTCGACGAGATCCAGAGCCGGCTCCGCGACGCGCGCCCGGGTGCCGACGGCGTGCTGCGCGGGCGCGGGTGGCTCTTCGACGCGATCCCCGGCGGGGCGCCGACCGCCGCGATGATCGACGAGGCCGTCGCCGACATCCCCGTGTACCTCGACGCGAACGACTACCACTCGTGCTGGGTCAACACCGCGGCGCTCGCCGAGCTCGGCATCACGCGGGACACGCCCGATCCCATCGGCGGCCGCATCGAGCGCGACGCCGACGGCGAGCCGACCGGACTGCTCTACGAGACCGCGGCCGTGCAGTACGCGTGGGCGCATCGCGATGCGACGGCGACCGACGCGCAGCGCGACGCCGCGGTGGAGCGCGTGATCGGGGCGTACCTCGCGACCGGCGTCACCGGGGTCGTCGACATGGCGTTCGACGACTTCGGGCTCGAGGCGTTCCGACGCGCGGCTGAGCGGCGCGGCGGCACGCTGCCGATCCGCGTGGCCGCCCACTGGTTCGTGACGAACACGGGCGACGATGCGGAGAACGTCGCGCAGGTCGCCCGCGCCGCCGGGCTCGCTGCCGCGACGGCGTCGCCGTGGCTCCGGGTCATCGGCATCAAGCTCATCCTCGACGGCACGATCGACGCGTGCACGGCGGCCATGGGCCATCCGTACGCCGACGGCACGAACGCCGAGCCGATCTGGCCGGCCGAGCGGCTCGGGCCCGTGGTCGATGCGGCGGATGCCGCGGGACTGCAGATCGCCATGCACGCGATCGGCGACCGCGCGAGCACGATGGCACTCGACGCGATCGAGCACGCGATCGCCGCGAACGGGGAGCGTCCGCGACGCCACCGCATCGAGCATCTCGAGTACGCGGCGCCCGGCACGGCCGAGCGGATGGCGCGCCTCGGCGTCACGGCGTCGATGCAGCCGGTTCACGCGGATCCCGCCATCTTCGCCAACTGGGCGGCTCAGCTCGACGACGAGCGGGTCGAGCGCGCCTTCGCCTGGCCCGAGTACGAGGACGCGGGTGCCCTCCTCGCCTTCTCGACCGACGCGCCGACGGCGCCGCACGCGTCGCTCGCGAACATGTACGTCGCCACGACGCGCGCGTCGGCGCTCGACACGTCGGTGCCGGCCGCGCACCCGCAGTTCGCGCTGCCGCTCGACCGCTCGATCGTCCACGCGACGCGCGACACGGCGGCGTCGATCGGCGACGGCGGATGGCGCGGGCGCCTCGTGCCGGGAGCCGCGGCCGACTTCGCGGTGCTCGACACGGACCCGTTCGCCGCCGGGCCGGAGGCACTGCTCTCCGCGCGCGTCGTCACGACCGTCGTCGCGGGCCGCGTCGCATACGAGGCCTGACCCACCACCCCTTTGCATGTCTCACTCGCCGTGGGATACGCCTCGGCATTCCCGCGACGAGTGAGACATGCATGCCTTCGGGTGAGACATGCATGCGTGCGAGCGGGACGCGCGGGGTTGCGAGCGGGACGCGCGGGGTTGCGAGCGGGACGCGCGGTGTCGGTCAGCGGACGCCGAGCATGGCCTCGGCGGCGCGCAGCAGCAGCTCGGCGCGCTCTGCCGCGCCGCCCCACCGCACGAGGGCCTGCGCGTTGAGGCCGTCGATCATCCCCAGCAGCTGCCAGGCCGCGGCCGACGGGTCTTCGACGCGGAACGACCCGTCGGCCGCTCCCTCCTCGATCACCTCGCGCAGCAGGCGGGCCCACGCGTCCATCTGCTCGCGCACCGCGGCGGCGAGCGGATCGCTGCGGCGTCCGAGCGCCCACGCCTCGACCCACACCGCCGTGACGTCGTCGCGCGTCCCGCTGAGGAGGGTCTCGATGAGGGCGCGCAGCGCATCCCGCGGGGCCTCCCCCGCGACGAGCTGAGCGACCTCGGCGAGCTCGTCGCCCACGATGCCGGCGAAGGTCGTCGCGACGAGCTCCTCCATGGCCGGTGCGTAGTGCGCGACGAGCGCAGGAGTCACGGATGCCCGGGCGGCGATCGCGCGGAGCGTCACGGCATGCAGCCCATCGGCCAGGGCGATCGCGCGCGCCGCCGCGGCGATCTCGGCGCGGCGCTCAGCGGGAGCGCGGCGCGGCGCACGTCGGCGAGGGGGCGCCGCTTCGCTTGACATGTCCCTCACCCTAGCGTCAGAATCAAGTTATTGATCACGCGATCAATATACGAGAGGATCGATGATGACCTGGCGGATGCCCGCAGAGACGGATCGGCACGAGCGCACCTGGATGGCGTTCCCCCGAGAGGGATTCACCCTCGGCGACACCGACGCCGAGCGCGAGGCCGGCTACACGGCGTGGAGCGCGGTCGCGCACGCCGTCGCCGAGTTCGAGCCCGTCACGATGGTCGTCGACCCGAGCGAGGTCGCGCGCGCCCGGCGGATGCTCTCGTCGCACATCGAGCTCCTCGAGGCGCCCCTCGACGAGTTCTGGATGCGCGACGTCGGCCCGACCTTCGTCGTCGACGACACGCGCCCGGGCGATCTCGGCGCCGTCGACTGGACCTTCAACGGCTGGGGCGCGCCCGCGTGGGCGGAGTGGCGCCTGTCGGCGCAGCTCGGACGCATCGTGGGCCGCGCCGCGGGCGCGGAGATCGTCAGCTCGGCGCTCGTGAACGAGGGCGGCGGCATCCACGTCGACGGCGAGGGCACCGTGCTCGCGACGGAGACCGTGCAGCTCGACCCGTGTCGCAACCCGTACGCCGACAAGGAGCGCGTCGAGGCCGAGTTCGCCCGCACGATCGGTGCGGCGAAGGTCGTCTGGCTGCCGCGCGGACTCACGCGCGACTACGACGAGTTCGGCACGAACGGCCACGTCGACATCGTCGCGACGCTGACCTCCCCCGGCGTCCTCCTGCTCCACGATCAGCGCGACCCCGACCATCCCGACCACGCCGTGACGCGCGAGCTGCGCGCGCATCTCGCCCAGCAGACCGATGCGGCGGGCCGCGCCTTCGAGATCGTCGACCTGCCCGCGCCCGCGACGCTGCGCGACGATGAGGGCTTCGTCGACTGGAGCTACGTCAACCACCTCGTCGTGAACGACGGGGTCATCGCGTGCGGATTCGGCGAGGACGAGGCGGATGGCCGCGCGCGCGACATCCTCGCGGAGGTCTACCCGGGCCGCACCGTCAAGACGGTCGACGCCCGCGAGATCTTCGCGCGCGGCGGCGGCATCCACTGCATCACGCAGCAGCAGCCGTCGGTGGGGGCGCTCTGATGATCGACGTGCTCGAGGCGTCCATCGCCGACCTCCAGCAGGCGCTCGCGCAGGGCCGCACGACCGCGGTCGAGCTCGTCGAGGCCTACCTCGCCCGCATCGACGCCTTCGACGCCCCCGGCACCGCGACCGCGCTCAATGCGGTCGTCGTGCGGAACCCCGACGCCCGCGACGAGGCACGCGCGTCCGACGCCCGCCGCGCGGCCGGCCGCCTCCTCGGTCCGCTGGACGGCATCCCGTACACGGCCAAGGACAGCTACCTCGTGAAGGGCCTCACGGCCGCGTCGGGCAGCCCGGCCTTCGCCGATCTCGTCGCCCAGCGCGACGCGTTCACGATCGAGCGGCTGCGCGCATCCGGCGCGATCTGCCTCGGTCTCACGAACATGCCCCCGATGGCCAACGGCGGCATGCAGCGCGGCCTCTACGGCCGCGCCGAGAGCCCGTACAGCGCCGAGTACCTCACATCGGCGTTCGGGTCGGGCTCGTCGAACGGGTCGGGCACGGCGACCGCCGCGAGCTTCGCGGCGTTCGGCCTCGGCGAGGAGACGTGGTCGAGCGGGCGCGCGCCCGCGTCGTGCAACGCCCTGTGCGCGTACACGCCCTCGCGCGGCGTCATCTCGGTGCGCGGCAACTGGCCGCTCGTGCCGACCATGGACGTCGTCGTGCCGCACACGCGCACGATGGCCGACCTGCTCGCGGTGCTCGACGTCGTGGTCGCCGACGACCCCGAGACGCGCGGCGACTTCTGGCGCGTGCAGCCCTGGGTGCGGATCCCCGCGGCGTCCGCCATCCGCCCCGCCTCCTACCCGGCCCTCGCCGACGGCGCCTCGCTGCGGGGCAAGCGCCTCGGCGTGCCGCGCATGTACATCAACGCCGATCCCGACGCCGGCACCTCAGACGACCCCGGCATCGGCGGCCCCACCGGGCGCCGCATCAGCACGCGCGAGTCCGTCATGGAGCTGTGGCGGGCCGCGCGCGCCGACCTCGAGGCGGCCGGAGCGACCGTCGTGGAGGTGGACTTCCCGCTCGTGTCGAACTACGAGGGCGACCGGCCCGGTGCGCCGAAGATCACGACGCGCAGGCTCGTCACGCCCGAGTACCTCCACCGCGAGATCGTCGACCTGTCCGCGTGGGCATGGGACGACTTCCTGCGCGCGAACGGAGATCCGGCCATCCCGTCGCTCGACGTGGTCGACGGCGCGCAGATCTTCCCGCATCCCGCGGGCGCGCTGCCCGACCGCTACACGGGCTTCGACGACGACATCGCGTCGTACCCCGCGCACGTCCGCGAGCACCCCGTGGCGGCGATGACGGACATCCCCGAGCTTGAGAGCGGCGTGCGCGGCCTCGAGGAGACCCGCCGCGTCGACCTCGAGCAGTGGATGGACGACAACGGGCTCGACGCCGTCGTCTTCCCCGCGATGGCCGACGTCGGCCGCGCGGACATGGACGTGAACCCGGAGTCGGCCGACCTCGGCTGGCGCAACGGCGTGTGGGTCGCGAACGGCAACCTCGCCATCCGCCACTTCGGCGTGCCGACCGTGACCGTTCCGATGGGCACGATGTCGGACATCGGGATGCCCGTGGGCCTCACCTTCGCCGGCCGCGCCTACGACGACGCGGCGCTCATCGCGCTCGGCGCCGCGTTCGAGGCGACGGGCGCGCGCCGCACGATGCCGCCGCGGACGCCCGCGCTCTGACGCGGCGCCGACGCGCGAGAGCCCCGGATGGCCGTGGTGGCCATCCGGGGCTCTCGCGTTGGCGGCGGGCTGGCGGCAGCCGCGGGGCGGATCCGCCCGCCCGACCCGGCTCAGCCCACCCGGATGAGCTTCTTGTTGACGAACTCATCGGCCGCGAGGAGGCCGAGCTCACGCGAGGTGCCGCTGCGCTTGACGCCGCCGAAGGGCAGCTCGGGGCTGTCGGCGAGCACGATGTTGACGTACACCATGCCGGCCTCGATGCGGTCGGCTACGCGCTGCGCCTGCTCGGCGTCGGTCGTGAAGACGTACGACCCGAGGCCGAACGGGGTGTCGTTCGCGAGACGCACGGCCTCGTCCTCGTCGGCGACGCGGTACACGACGCCCGCGGGGCCGAACAGCTCCTCGCGGTAGACGTCCATCTCGGGCGTCACGTCGGTGAGCACGGTGCCGGGGAAGTACGCGCCGTCGCGCTTGCCGCCCACGACGAGCCGCGCGCCCTGCTCGACCGCGCGGTCGATCTGCTCCTGCAGGCGCTCCGCGGCGGCGAGCGACGAGAGCGGCCCGAGGACCGTGTCCTCCTCGAGCGGGTGGCCAACCTTCGCGGCCTCCATGGCCGAGGAGAACTTCGACAGGAACTCGTCGTACAGGCCGTCGACGACGATGAACCGCTTGGCGCCGTTGCACGCCTGGCCGTTGTTGTCGAGGCGCGCGTCGACGGCGGCCTGCACGACCGCGTCGAGGTCGTCGGCCGAGAGCACGATGAACGGGTCCGACCCGCCGAGCTCGAGAGCCACCTTCTTGAGGTGCTGGCCCGCGAGCGCGGCGACGGCGGAGCCCGCGCGCTCCGAGCCGGTCACCGAGACGCCCTGGACGCGCGGGTCGGCGATGATCGTCGCCGCCTGCTCGTTCGTCGCGTACACGTTGACGTAGGCCCCCTCGGGCAGGCCCGCGTCGCGGAAGATCTCCTCGAGCGCGGCCGCCGACTCGGGGCACTGGGGGGCGTGCTTGAGGATGATCGCGTTCCCGATCACGAGGTTCGGGCCCGCGAACCGCGCGACCTGGTAGGTCGGGAAGTTCCACGGCATGATCCCGAACAGCACGCCGAGCGGGGCGCGGCGGATGACCGCGCTCCCCTCGCCCAGGATGTCGATCGGCTGGTCGCGCGTGATCGCCTCGGCGTTGTCGGCGTAGTACTCGATGATGTCGGCCGAGAAGTCGACCTCGCCGAGCGCGGCCTCGAGCGGCTTGCCCATCTCGCGCACGATCGTCGCGGCGAGGGCGTCGCGGCGCTCGCGGTGCAGGGCGGCGGCACGGCGGACGGCCGCGGCGCGGTCGGCGACGGAGAGCGCGGCCCAGGCGCGGGCTCCCTCGCTCGCGCGCGCGATCGCGTCCTGGATCTGCGCGTCCGTGAAGGTGTCGTACTCGGCGACGGTCTCGCCCGTTGCGGGATCGACGACGGCGTAGTCGCTCATGATGTTCCTCTCGTGGCGGTCAGTCGTTGGGGATGAGGGTGTACTTCGTCGACAGGTACTCGTGGATGCCCTCGAGCCCGCCCTCGCGTCCGACGCCGGACTGCTTGACGCCGCCGAACGGAGCGGCCGCGTTCGAGACGACGCCGGCGTTGAGACCCATCATGCCGGTCTCGAGGCGGTCGATCATCCGGTGGCCGCGGGCGAGGTCCTGCGTGTAGACGTACGACACGAGGCCGTACTCGGTGTCGTTCGCGAGGCGGACCGCCTCGTCCTCGTCGGCAAAGGTCGCGATCGCGAGGACGGGTCCGAAGATCTCCTCGCGCAGGATGGCGCTGCCTGCGGTGACTCCGGTGAGGACCGTGGGCGCGTAGAACGTCCCGGGGCCGTCGAGCTTCTCGCCGCCCGTGAGCACCGTGGCGCCGCGGTCGGTCGCGTCCGTCACGAGCTCGTCGGCCTTCGCGACCGCGTCGGCGTCGATGAGCGGGCCGATGGCCACGCCGTCCTCGGTGCCGCGGCCGATCCGCATCGCCTGGACGCGCTCGGTGACCTTGGCCGCGAAGGCGTCGGCGATGGACTCGTGCACGATGAAGCGGTTGGCCGCGGTGCACGCCTGCCCGATGTTGCGGAACTTCGCCGCGAGGGCGCCCTCCACGGCCTTGTCGAGATCGGCGTCCTCGAAGACGACGAACGGCGCGTTGCCGCCGAGCTCCATCGAGACGCGCAGCACGCCCTCGGCGGCCTGCGCGATGAGCTGGCGGCCGACCTCGGTCGAACCCGTGAACGACAGCTTGCGCAGACGCGGGTCGGAGATGATGGGCGCCGAGACGCGACGCGACGACGCCGACGTGACGACGTTCACGACGCCCGCGGGCACGCCGGCCTCGACGAGGAGCTGCGTGAAGAACAGCGTCGTGAGGGGCGTGAGCTGCGGGGGCTTGATGACGACCGTGCAGCCGGCGGCGAGCGCGGGCGCGATCTTGCGCGTGGCCATCGCGAACGGGAAGTTCCACGGGGTGATGAAGAACGAGGGGCCCACGGGGCGCTGCGACACGACCATCCGGCCGGTGCCCTCCGGGTTCAGGCCGTAGCGGCCCGTGATCCGCACCGCCTCCTCGCTGAACCAGCGCAGGAACTCGCCGCCGTAGACGACCTCGCCGCGCGCCTCCGCGAGCGGCTTGCCCATCTCGAGCGTCATGAGGAGGGCGATGTCCTCCTTGCGCTCCTGCACGAGCTCCCAGGCGCGGCGCAGGATGTCGCTGCGCGTGCGGGGCGCGGTGGCCGCCCAGGCGTCCTGCGCGGCGACCGCGGCGTCGAGGGCGCGGGTGCCGTCCTCGGCGGTCGCGTCCGCGACGCGGGCGATCACCTCGTTCGTCGAGGGGTCGTGGACGTCGAAGGTCGCGCCCTCGGGGGCGTCGACCCACTCGCCGCCGATGAACAGACGGGTCGGCACCGAGGCCAGCAGGGCGCTCTCGCGGTCGTTCGTCATGTCGGTTCCTTCCGGGTGGATGGTCGGTGAGGTCGGTTCAGCGGCGGGTGCCGCGGAGGCTGGGCGGTGCATCCATGGTCAGCACGCTGCCGCGGAAGAACGCGGGCTCGCGCGCCGCCTGCCACAGCATCAGCGCGATGCCGATGACGATGACGGCGATGCCGAGGATGAAGACGAGGCCGATGCCGCCGATCTGCGAGCCGCTTCCGTAGGCCGGGTCCATCGTGTCGATGAGGGTCGTCACGAAGAGGATGGCCAGGATGATCCCGCCGACGAGCGGGAACAGCAGCATGAAGAAGACGTTGCGCACCGAGTCGAACCACTGCCGGCGGAAGTACCAGACGCACGCGAATGCGGTCAGCCCGTAGTAGAAGCAGATGAGCATGCCGAGCGCGAGGATCGTGTCCCACAGGGTGTTCTCGCTCACGAAGCGCATGACGGCGTAGAACACGCTCGTCACGATCGCCGCGACGATCGTCGAGTATCCGGGACTGAAGAACCGCGGGTGCACGGAGCCGAACTTCTTGGGGAGCGCTCCGTAGTGGCCCATGGCGAGCATCGTGCGGGTGGGCGACGCGAACGTGGCCTGCAGCGACGACGCCGAGCTCGTGAGCACCGCGAGCGAGACGAGGAAGCCCAGCGAGCCCATGATCGGGTTCGACAGCGCGAAGAACACGTTCTCCTGGATGTCGGGGTTGCCGAGGCCGAGCTCGCCGTCGCCGACGCCCGCGAACATCACCATGCCGATGCCGAGGATGAGGTACAGGAACACGACAACGAGCACGACGACGGTGGCGGCGCGGCCCGGGGTCTTCTCGGGGTTCTTCGTCTCCTCGTTCATGGTGAGGACGAGGTCCCATCCCCAGAAGATGAAGATCGACAGCGACAGGCCGGCGACGGCCGCGCTGAACGAGGGGACGGCAAACGGGTTGAACCAGTTCGGGTCGAACGGCGTCGGGTCGAACGCGTCACCCGACGCGGCGCGCGTGATCGCCGTGATCGCGAACACCACGAGCACGACGACCTGGAAGCCCACGAGCACGTACTGGAGGCGCTGCGACGTCTGCAGGTCGCGGTACGACACCCACGTCGCCGCGAGCACGAACAGCAGGCATACGCCCACGTTGATGAACGGGTTCCGCGTCAGCTCCGCGATCTCGGCGTTGCCCGCGACCTGGCTGATCAGGAGGAAGAGGAAGTCGACCGCGATGCCCGCGAGGTTCGACAGGACGAGGATGGTCGCGGCGATCAGGCCCCACCCGGCCATCCAGCCGATCCACGGACCGAAGGCGCGCGTCGCCCACGTGAACGAGGTGCCCGAGTCGGGCATGACGCGGTTGAGCTCGCGGTAGCCGAAGGCGACGAGGAGCATCGGGATGAAGCCCACGATGATGATCGCGGGCACCTGCGTGCCGACCTCGGACGCGGTCGGGCCGATCGCGGCCGTGAACGTGTAGGCGGGCGCCACGGTGGAGACACCGAGGACGACAGCGCCGATCAGCCCGAGCGTCCCGGCGCTCAGGCCCTTGCTCGAGATGCCGGTGGTGACGGGATCAGACACGACGGTGTGCGGGTTCTGGCTCATGCGCTCAGGATTCTTCAGGCGCGCGGGTGCGCGAGACGACGATCATCGGGACGGGCAGCTCGTGCAGCATCTTCGCCGCGGTCGAGCCGAGGAACAGGAAGCGGGGGCGTGCGAGACGGCTCGAGCCGACGAACACGACCTCGCCCGGCTGCCAGGCGAGGCGGGTGACGGCGTCCTCGATCGAGTCGCCCTCGGCGACGACGACGTCGACGGGCACATCGGCCGGGAGCTCAGCGCGCGCGGCCTCGAGAACGGTGTCGGCGTGCGAGGCGCCGACGACGCGGATGGCGGACGTCTGCACGCCCGCGGGGAGGTCCACGGTGACGAGCGAGACGAGACGCAGGGGCACGCGAGCGGCCGCGGCGAGCGCCGCGGCATCCTCGAGGAGGACGTCGGCGCCCGGGCGCGTGCCGATCGCCACCGTCACGCGGTCGAGCGGCGCCGTCACGTCGACGGAGCCCGCCGGCGCGAGGACGACGGGGATGTCGGACGAGTGCAGCAGTTCGTTCGCCACGGACCCGAGGCGGTGGCGGCCGCGGAGGCCGCCGTCGGCAGCGCCGACGACGATGTGCGACGCGCGGAACTCGCGCGCGGCGGCGAGGAGGCCCTCCCCGAAGGACTCGGCCGTGCGCACGTGCGCACGGTGGTCGAGGCCTTCGGGGAGCGAGGCGGCCGCGTCGCGCAGCCACTCGCGCGCCTGCGCGCGGACGTACTCGTCGTAGGACGCGTCGGGCGGCGTCAGGGCGTTGCGGCCCTCGGCCGGCAGCACCATGACGATCTCGACGCTCGCGCCGGTCGCGGCGGCGAGACGGCCCGCGAGCGCGACGGCATCCGCGCCCGCGGGGGTGGCGGTGTAGCCGACGACCAGCGCCGCGGTCATGAGCGGGACCGCTCGATGATGTCGGCGGCGGCGAGGCGGCCCATGCGGATCGCTCCGTCCACGTGCTGGTAGCCGAGACCCGCGAGGTCGCTGCAGGCGAAGTGGATCGGGCCGACGGGCGCCGACTGGTCCTTGCCGTAGCGGTGCAGGCCGCCGAGGTCGAAGCTCGCCGCGTACGCGCCGCGCGTCCACTCCTCGGAGCCCCAGTCGCTCTCGTAGTACACGACGGGGTTCTTCGCCTCGGGACCGTAGTAGTGCGAGATCGACTCGAGGATGCGCTCCTTGCGCTCCTCGGCCGAGAGCTCGAACACGCCGTCGGCGTTCTTGTCGGACACGAAGCCCACGAGGGTGCCGCGCTCGTCGCCGTGGTTGGTGTTGTCGTACGCCTCGTGGCACAGCTCGTACGGGCTGAAGGCGGTCGCCGAGAGCCCCTGCTCGCGCCAGAACGGCCGGTCGTAGACGGCGTGCACCTTGATGACGAAGCCCATCGACAGGTGCTGGTGCAGCTGGTGCTGGCGGCGCGGGAGCGCGGGCACGAACGAGATGCGGTCGTAGAGGACCGGCGCGTGCGCGAGGATCGCGTACTTGGCGCGGACGGTGATGCCGTCGGCCTCCGCGATCACGCCGTCGGCGCCCCACCGGAGCGTGCGGACGGGCGCGTTCAGGTGCACGTCGTCGCCGAGGCGCTCGGCGAGCAGCTGCGGCACCTGCTGCAGGCCGCCCACGACGCGCTTGTCGAGGATGAAGTCGGCGTCGACGAGGTTCGAGAAGCTCCCGGCGCTCGCAGCCATGTGCAGGGCCTGCAGAGCCGAGAACGCGTGGGCGGGCTTGGTGAGCATCGCGCCCGCGATGAAGAGCGCGATGTTGTCGCGCGCCTCCTGGTCGTCGGTCTCGCCCGCGAGCCAGCCCTCGAACGAGATCGTGTCGAGCGCCTCGGCGTCGGGGTGCTCCCACGGGCGCGCGGGGTCGATCTCGGCCGTCAGGCGGTCGAGCTTCTCGATGAGCTCGACCATGACCTTCTCGGTCTCGGGCGCCACGGGGAAGATCTCGCCCGTGAAGCGGGTGAGCTTGCCGTCGGCGTCGACGTAGACGCTCTCGCCCTCGCGATAGCGGCTGTAGGTCTCGAGACCGAGCTCGGCGATCGTCTCCTTGAGCGCGTCCTGGTCGGGCGACACCCACTGGCCGCCGATCTCGAGCATCGCCCCGTCGACGACGTCGGTCCACAGCCGGCCGCCGACGCGGTCGCGCGCCTCGAGCACGGCGACCGACAGACCGGCCTTCTTCAGCTCGTTCGCCGCCGTCGTGCCGGCCGCTCCCGCGCCCACGATGACGACGTCGCGTGTGATCTCCGTCATGTCGTTCTCCTTCTTCCGGTCGTCCGTCAGGCTGCGGCCAGCGCGTCGGCGACGACGCCGAGACCCTCGGCGAGCAGCGCGTCGTCGATCGAGAGCGGGGGCAGGAAGCGGATGACGTTGCCGTAGGTTCCGCAGGTCAGGACGATGACGCCCTGCGCGATGGCCGCCTTCGCCACCGCGGCGGTGAGCGCCGCGTCGGGCTCGCCCGTCTCGGCGTTCACGAACTCGACTGCGATCATCGCGCCCAGGCCGCGGACGTCGCCGATGCGCGCGTCGCTCGCCTGCAGCTCGGTGAAGCGGCCCTTGATGAGGTCGCCGATCTCCCGTGCGCGGGAGATGAGGTCGTCGTTCTCGAACACGTCGATCGCCGCGAGCGCGGCTGCGCACGCGATGGGGTTGCCGCCGTAGGTGCCGCCGAGGCCGCCCGCGTGCGAGGCGTCCATGATCTCGGCGCGTCCCGTGACGGCGGCCAGCGGCAGGCCGGCCGCGATGCCCTTGGCGGTCGTGATGAGGTCGGGGACGATGCCGAAGTGCTCGCTCGCGAACATCGCGCCCGTGCGGCCGAAGCCGGTCTGCACCTCGTCGGCGATGAAGACGACGCCGTTCGAGCGGCACCAGTCGACGATCGCGGGGAGGAATCCGTCGGCCGGGACGATGAAGCCGCCCTCGCCCTGGATGGGCTCGATGATGACGGCCGCGAGGTTGTCGGCGCCGATCTGCTTCTCGATCTGCGAGATCGCGCGCTTCGCCGCCTCGGCGCCGGACAGGCCGTCGCGGTAGGGGTACGACAGCGGGGCGCGGTACACCTCGGGCGCGAACGGGCCGAAGCCGCTCTTGTAGGGCATCGACTTCGCGGTGAGCGCCATCGTGAGGTTCGTGCGGCCGTGGTAGCCGTGGTCGAACGCGACGACGGCCTGGCGCCCCGTGTGCTTGCGCGCGATCTTGACCGCGTTCTCGACGGCCTCGGCGCCGGAGTTGAACAGCGCGGACTTCTTCGCGTGGTCGCCCGGGGTGAGGCGGTTGAGCGCCTCGGCGACAGCGACGTACGACTCGTACGGCGAGACCATGAAGCAGGTGTGCGTGAAGGCGGCGACCTGGGCCTGCACGGCCTCGACGACCTTGGGGTGCGCGTTGCCCACCGTCGTCACGGCGATGCCGGAGCCGAGGTCGATGAGCGAGTTGCCGTCGGCGTCGACGACGACGCCGCCGCCGGCCGCGACGGCCGAGATGGGCGCGGTGTGGCCGACGCCCGCGGCGACCGCATCGGCCTTGCGCGCGAGCAGCTCCTGCGAGCGCGGGCCGGGGATCGAGGTGACGAGGCGGCGCTCCTGAGGCAGGGCCGGGCCGCCCACAGCGGTGGCGAGGGTAGAGGTGGTCATGCCGCGAGCGTACGACCGGGCCCGAAGCTACTGCATTCGCCGTGCGGTACAGAATCGATGCATTCGCTATACGCTCTGTACACGATGTCTCAGCCCGCACCATCCGCCCCCACGCTCCGCGCCCTGCTCTCGCGCGGCGACCTCGCCCTGCGCGTCGCGTCCGCGTCGCACGGAGCGCTCGAGCAGCCCATCCGCTGGGTGCACAGCTCGGATCTGGCGGACCCGACGCCCTTCCTCGCGGAGGAGATGGTGCTCCTCACGACCGGGACGCAGTTCTCCGGAGACGACGCCGCGCAGTACGAGGAGTACGTCCGCCGGCTCGCGCATCGAGGCGTCGTCGCGCTCGGGTTCGGAACCGAGGTCGCCCGCACCGGCATCCCCGAAGCGCTCTCGGCCGCGTGCGAGGCGCACGGCGTGCCGCTGTTCGAGGTGCCCTACCGCACGCCCTTCATCGCGGTCGCGCGCGCGGTCGCCGAGGCGATCGCCGCGGGAGCGTACGCTCGGCGCACCTGGGCGCTGTCGGCGCAGCGGGCGGTCGCCCTCGCCGCCCTGCGGCGGGATGGCCTCGGCTCGGCGATCTCCGAGCTCTCCCGGCAGCTGGGCGCGTGGGCGGGACTGTTCGACTCCGCGGCGGCCCCCGTGCGCGCGTCTGCGCCGCTCGAGCCCGCGCTGGCCGAGCGTGTGCAGCAGGAGTGCGAGACGATGCTCGCGCGCGGGGCGAGCGCTGCCGCGGTGATCCGCGTCGGCGGTCGCTCGTTCACGCTCCAGACGCTCGGACCGGGCGGCACGCTGCGAGGCGTGCTCGTCATCGGGGCCGAGGCTCTCGACGAGGAGGCCCGCAGCGTCGTCACGGCGGTCGTCGCGATGACGGGGTTCGCGCTCGAGCAGAACGAGGCCCTCGCGCGTGCCCGCGGCACGCTCCGCGCCGGCGTCGTGCGGGCGCTCCTGACGGGCGACACCGCGCTCGCGGGCGAGATCGGCGACGCCGCGTGGGGCGGACTGCCGACCGACCCTGTTGTCGTCGCGGTCACCGATGAAGCACCGGATGCCCTCGCCGCGTTCCTCGAACTGCGCGCGGGCCGCGAGCAGGGGAGCTTCTTCTTCGGGAGCGACCCCGAGGGCGGCATCGCTCTCGTCCACACGGCGGATGCCCCGCTCGCGCTCGACGAGCTCGCCGAGCGCTTCGACGTCGCGGTCGGCGTGTCGGAGCCGGGGCCCCTCGCGTCCTTCGCGGCGTCGCTCGACGAGGCGCGCATCGCGCGCGACCGAGGCGAGGGCGTCACGCGCTTCGCCGATGTCGCATCCGCCGGAGTGCTGAGCACCCTCTCCCCCGAGGCCGCGAACGTGGCGCGCACAGTTTTGTCCCCCATCGTGCGGCATGACGACGTGCACGGCACCGCCATCCTCGACACGCTGCGGATCTGGCTCCTGCACGATGCGCGCTACGACGACGCCGCGCGGGTGCTCGGCGTGCACCGTCACACCGTGCGCACCCGCATCCGCCTCGCCGAGCGGCTGCTCGAGCGCGACCTCCAGTCGTTCGCGGCGCGCGCCGAGATCTGGGTCGCGCTCCTCGCGGCGCGCTGACGCTAGGGTGGCGGGATGCTGAGGCGGATGTCGACCACGCGCCTGGCCGCGCTCTCGCTCGTCCTGCTCGCGGTCGGCATCGCGCTCGTCGTCGCGGCGGGCGGTCCGCCGCGCCTGCTGGGCGCCGTGCTCGCGCTCGTCGGGCTCGCCGGCCTCATCACGCTCGCGCTGCGGCTCATCGAGCGCCTGGGCTCACGCGGGGACTGAGCGGGCCGCGTGGGCCCGCGGGGCCGGGTTCACCGTGCGACCGGGTCCGCTCCGGATGCGCCGAAGCGCTCGATCTCGCGCAGGGTCGGCCCCGCCTCCCAGTCACCAGGTGTCGTGCACGCGAGCCCGCCGCAGACGTTGGCCCTGGCCAGCCGCGCGGCGGCGTCCATCCCCGCGAGCAACGCGCTGAGGTAGCCCGCGACGAAGGCGTCTCCGGCCCCGACCGTGTCGACGACGTCGACCGCGTGCCCGGGTGCCTCGACGCGGCCCGCGGGAGAGAGCAGGGTCGCGCCATCCGCGCCGCGCTTGACGACCACCTCGCCGACACCCGAGGAGAGGAGTCGGGTCGCGGCGTTCTCCGCATCGCCCTCCGGAGCGAGGAGCACGAGCTCGTCCTCGCCGCCGAAGACGAGGTCTGCGCGCTCGGCGACCGAACGCAGGATCGGTCCCGCCGCCTCGGCCGGCGCGAGGGCCGATCGGTAGTTCACGTCGAAGGACACCGTCGCGCCGGCATCCCGCGCACGGTCGATCGCGGACAGGAGGGCCGCCCGCGCCGTGTCGGAGATCAGGGCGGTGATGCCCGACACGTGCAGGAGCGCTGCGTCCTCGATCCATCCCGCGGGGAGGTCGGCGGGCTCCAGGCGGGATCCGGCGGATCCCGCGCGGTAGTAGCGCACGACGGTCGAGGTCGACGACGGCCGCTCCTTGACCATGAGCCCCGTGGGCGCCCCTCCGTCCACGACGGCGCGCACGTCCACGCCCTCCGCGCGGATCTCCCGGACGACGCGCTCGCCGAACGCGTCGTCGCCGACGCGCCCGAGCCACGACGCGTCGACGCCGAGACGACGCAGCCCGATCGCGACGTTGCTCTCCGCGCCGCCGATGCCGCAGGACAGATCGGAGAGATGGCGCAGCGAGCCCAGCTCGCGCGTGCGCAGGAGCGCCATGGTCTCCCCCAGCGTCACCACGCGCGGCGTCCGCTCGGTCATCGGGGGCCCTCCGCGCACACGGCGGCGAAGGCCTCCGCCCGCGCGCGCAGAGCGCCGAGGTCCCCGCCGCGCAGCGCGTCGCCGAGGAGCGGGCCGCCCACGCTCACCGCGACGGCGCCCGCGCGCAGCCACGCGGCCGCGCCCTCGAGGTCGATCCCGCCGGACGGCACCACCTGGATGTCGGGGAACGGCCCGCGGAGGTCCTTGACGTATCCCGCGCCCACCAGCCCGGCGGGGAAGACCTTCACGGCCGACGCCCCCGCGGACCAGGAGCTCTCGAGCTCGGTCGGGGTGAGGCCGCCGGGAACGAACGGGATCCTGGCGTGCGCCGCCTCCTCCAGGAGAGCGCGCGACGTTATCGGCGTGACGATGTAGTCGGCGCCCGCGTCCGCGGCCCGCCGCAGCTGCTCGCAGTCGACGACCGTGCCGACGCCGAGATCGGCGACGGCTCCGTAGCGCTCGCGCAGGGCCGGCAGCCGCTCGATCGTGCCCGGGGTCGTGAGCGTGAGCTCGACGCTGCGGACGCCCGCGTCGAGGAGCACGTCCAGCACGCGGTCGTAGTCCTCGGCCGCCGCCGCGCGCATCACGACGACGAGGCGCGCCGCTGCGGTGCGCGACGGCAGGGCGATCCGCTGCTCACCAGTCATGGACGGTCCCGTCGGTCAGGCGGTTCACGGGCAGATACGCCTTCGTGTACGCGAAGGCCGAGGCCGCCTCCTCATCGAGCTCGACGCCCAGCCCGGGTGTCTCGCCCGGGTGCAGGAAGCCGCTGTCGAGCGTGAACGACGTCTGGAAGACCTCGAGCGTCTCGGCGTTGTGCGGCATGTACTCCTGGATCCCGAAGTTGTGGATGGCGAGGTCCAGGTGGAGCGCCGCGGCCATCCCGACGGGCGAGATGTCGGTGGGGCCGTGGATGCCCGAGCGGATGCCGTAGATCGCCGCGAAGTCGAGCAGCTTCTTCATCGCGGTGACCCCGCCGGTGTGCGTGACGGCCGATCGCACGTAGTCGATCAGACGCTCCGTGATGAGTGTCTGGTAGTCGTGCACGGAGTTGAACACCTCGCCGATCGCGAGCGGCGTCGTCGAGTGCTGGCGGACGAGGCGCAGGGCCGTCTGGTCCTCCCCCGGCGTGCAGTCCTCGAGCCAGAAGAGCTTGTACGGCTCGATGTCCTTCGCGAATCGCGCGGCCTCGATCGGCGACATCCGGTGATGGCCGTCGTGGAGGATCCGCAGCCCGGAACCGAAGTCGGAGCGGATGCGCTCGAAGACCCCCGGCATGTGCGCAAGGTAGGCGGCGGTGTCCCACGACTCCTCGGTCGGAGCCGACGCCGCCGTCCCGTCCGCCGCGCGCTTGGCGGGCTCGTAGTCGTAGCGGACGCCCGGCCCCGAGGTGGAGACGCCGTAGATCTGCCCGAGGCCCGGCACGCCCGTCTGCACGCGGACCGCCGTGAAGCCGAGCTCCTGGTACCCCGTGATCGCGTTCGCGAGCGCCTCGTAGTCCGTGCCCGAGGCGTGCGCATACACGCGCACGCCCGTGCGGCTCGCGCCGCCGAGAAGCTGGTACAGGGGCATGCCGGCCTTCTTGGCCTTGATGTCCCAGAGGGCCATGTCGACCGCGGCGATCGCCGCCATGGTGACCGGCCCCCGGCGCCAGTACGGCCCGCGGTACAGGTACTGCCACGTGTCCTCGATGCGATCCTCGTCGCGTCCGATCAGCGTCGACGCGACGTGCTCGCTCAGGTACGACGCGACCGAGAGCTCCCGCCCGTTGAGGGTCGCGTCGCCCCACCCCACGACGCCGTCGCTCGTCGTGATCTTCAGGGTGACGAAGTTCCGGCCGGGGCTGGTGATGATGACGTCGGCTCGTTCGATGCTCACGAGGATTTCCTTTCAGGGCGTTCGGCGGCGGTCAGATCGCGTCGCGCGGATCAGTGAGGTCGCGACCGGCGACCTCGGGCATCCAGATCGACGCGATGAGGGCGCAGAGCGTGAAGAAGACGAGCATCACGATGATCGGGATGAACGATCCGGTCGCGGCGGAGACCCACGCCGCCGCGATCACGGGGCCCGCTCCGGTCGCGGCGATCGCCGCGATCTCGCGCGCCATCGCCGTGTACGTGTAGCGATTGCGGGCGCCGAAGATCTCGGGCAGCGTGAGGTTCTCGAGCGACGCGAAGCTCATCACGGCGAGGTTGTGCAGCACGACGTACCCGATGAACACGAGCGCGGTGTCCTTGCTGCTGATCATGAGCATCGTCGGGACGATGACGATGAGCGCGACGACGGCCCACACCATGTACATGCGCTTGCGGCCGAAGCGGTCGCCGAGCCAGCCCGAGAGCGGCACGGTGACGAAGGCGACGAGCGACGACACGATGACGGCGTTCACGCCGATGGAGCGGTCGAGCAGGAGCACGACCGTGATGTAGCTGATCAGGTAGGTCTGGATCATGCCGGAGTTGCCGGCCTGGCCGAAGCGCAGGAGCAGGGCGATGACGAACGCCTTGATCGGCTTGCGGTTCATCGCCTCGAGCGTGCGGATGTCGCCGGTCTCGGTCGCGAGCTTGATCGTCTCCTGCTTCGACAGCGCCTGTCCGTCGACGACGTCCTCGCGCTCCTCGAAGACCGGGCTCTCCTTGAGGTTGAAGCGCACCCAGACGGCGAAGAGCATGATCACGACGCTGCCGATGAAGGGGATGCGCCACGCCCATTCGATGACCTGCTGCTCGTTGAACGCGACGAGCAGCACGGCCCAGATCGCCGACGCGAGCAGCGTGCCGCAGTTCGTGCCGAGCGCGACGAGCGACGCGATGATGCCGCGGCGCTTCGCCGGCGCGTACTCCGCGAGCATGACGCCGGCTCCGGAGATCTCGGCGCCCGCGCCGAAGCCCTGCGCGATGCGGAGCACGACGAGAAGGATGGGCGCGAGGATGCCGACCTGCGAGTACGTGGGCAGCACGCCGATGAGCGTGGTCGCGAGGCCCATCAGCAGGATCGTGTAGAAGAGGACCTTCGTCCGCCCGGTCTTGTCGCCCAGACGCGCGAAGAAGAAGGCGCCGACGGGGCGGGCGACATAGCCGACGCCGTAGGTGGCCATCGCGGCGACGACGGCCATCGCGGGGTCCTCGTCCGAGAAGAACAGGTCGGCGAAGACGAGGGCCGCCGCGAGCGAGTAGAGCTGGTAGTCCATGAACTCCAGCGCCGTGCCGAGCCAGCCGGAGATGGCGGCTCGCACGAGGTCGCGGATCGATCGCTTCGCTGCGGGATCGTGGACGTCGGTCATGCGCTGTGCATCTGACATTCGGGTACTCCTTTGCACCGTTTGGTCGGACGGATGTCGGGGGTGGCTTCGGGTGGGATGCGCCGTCGCGTCAGAGCGACAGCAGGACCTTCGCAGAGGCGGATGAATCGCGAGCGGTCGCGAAGGCGGAGACGGCGTCCGCCGCGGGGACGACGTGCGTGATCACGGCGTCGAGTCGATCGTCTGCAGCGAGCATCTCGATCGCCTCGTCGATCTCGTCGGAGAACCGGAACGCGCCGCGCAGGGTGAGCTCCTTCGCCAGGGCGGGAGCGAGGTTCACCTCGATGAGCGCATCGGGCAGCATCCCGACCTGGACGACGGTGCCCGCGCGCTTCGCGGCCCGCATCGCCTGGCTGAGCGAGACGGGCGCGCCCGAGCACTCGAACACCACGTCGAACGACTCGTCTGCGACGACGTCACGGCCCACGAGGAGCAGCTCACGTGCGCCGAGCGCCTCGGCGCGCGCGAGCGGCTCCTCGCGGAGGTCGCCGGCCGCGACCGCCTCGGCGCCGGCGCGCACTGCCGCCGCCACGACGAGGAGGCCGATCGGCCCCGCGCCGGTCACGAGGACGCGCTTGCCCGCGAGGTCGCCGGCGATCCGGACGGCGTGGAGCGCGACGGCAAGCGGCTCGGCGAGCGCGCCGCGCTCGAGGGGCACGCCGTCCGGAAGCGGCCGGACCATGTGCTGCTCGACGACGAGGTACTCCGCGGCCCCGCCCTGCCGATGCGGCATGGTGGCAGCGCTGCCGAGGTAGTCGCCGCCGGGGCGCAGGTGCGGGCGCTCCTCGAGGCCCGGGGCATCCGGCCCGAACCGCGCAGGGTGAACCGTAACCGGCGTCCCCGCGGCGAGCCGGCCCTCCGGATCGAGATCGACCTCGGCCGACAGCTCATGCCCCGGTGTCAGGGGCTGCCGGATCGCGTACTCGCCGTTCGCCCCGTGGAAGTAGTAATGGAGGTCGGATCCGCAGATGCCCACGTACCGGACGCGGAGCCGGACCTGCCCGGCGCCGGGCTGCGGCACATCCGCCTCCTCCCAGCGGATGTCCTCGCGGGCGCGGATCGCCAGTCGCTTCATCGGCTCTTCTCCTTGATCTGCGCGGACGCGGAGACCGCGTCTCGGATGGCGGCGTCCACGCCGTGCTCGGTGATCGCCTGCAGGAGTTCACCCACGCGCGCGATGAACGCGTCCTGCTCGGCGAGCTCCCCGCCGAACAGGTGCAGCTCGCCGATGGCGCGACGCGCCACCTCCCGCACGTCGCGGGCACCGGCCGCGACCTCCGCGAGCCGCTCGCGCGCGGCATCCTTCATGGCGCGAGCCTGCGGTCCGGGATCGAAATGCGGCAGCGGCGTGAGGCAGGCGAGGTAGCCGGCGACGGTGAGCGCGATCAGATGGGGAACCGCCCCGCTCTCCAGGGCGAGCACGGCCGGGGCGGGGATGCGCTGGCGGAGCTTGACCGAGCCGTCCGTGCCGACCTGGGCGGTCCGGTGGCCGAGCGCGCTGTTGCCCCAGCGCTCGAAGAGCTGCTCCTCGTAGGCGACGAGGTCGACTCCGGTCGGGGCGACGATCGACGGCTCGTACTCCTCGCGGAGGACGGCCCGCGCTGCGGCCTCGATCTCGGCGTCGGCGATCGCCTCCGAGATCGTGTCGATCCCGCGCAGGGCGCCGAGGTAGGCGATGAGCGAGTGCGTGCCGTTGAGGAGCCGGACCTTGAGGTCCTCGTATCGGCCGACTTCGTCGGTGAACACGGCGCCTCCCGCCTCCCACGCGGGTCGGCCGGCGGCGAACCTGTCCTCGATGGCCCACATCGTGAACGGCTCGGCCGGGACCGGGACCTCATCCCACGCGCCCAGGCGCGCGGCGACCTCGTGCCTCAGCGCGTCCGTGGTCGCCGGGACGATCCGGTCGACCATGCTCGAGGGGAACGCGACCGCGCGGTCGAGGAAGGCGAGCGCCTCCGCGCCCTCCCGCGCGGGGATCGCCGTCAGGAACTCGCGGACGAGACGCTCGGTGTGCGCTCCGTTCGACGCGAGGTTGTCGCAGCTGAGCACGGTGAGGGGCGTGCCGTCGATCGCCCGTTGCTGCAGGCCGCGTGCCAGCTGTCCGATGGTCGTTCGCGGCAGGTCGCCGCGGAGGTCTGCCGAGATCGCGGGGCCGTCGAGATCGAGGTGCCCCGTGGAGGGCGAGTAGCTGTACCCGTTCTCGGTGACGGTGAGCGTGACGACGCGCATGGCCGGGTCGGCGATGTGCGAGACGACGCGCTCGGGCTCCTCCGCCCCGACGAAGACGTCGGTGTGGACGTCCGGTGTGCTGAGCGACATCCCCTGCGGCGAGATCTCCGCGACCGTGTACCGGAGATCCTGCGCGCGCATGGCATCGACGATCGACCGCGAGCGGGAGGCGACCCCGACGACGCCCCAGTCGCCGCCCTCCGCGGCGATCGCCGCCGCGGTGTAGACGGCCTGGTGGGCGCGGTGGAAGTTGCCCAGCCCGAGATGGAGCACGCCCGCGGGCCGCACCATCCGCGACCCCCCGCGTCCGAAGCGGGGTCCGACGGCGGTCATGCCGCGCTCCTGCGGCGCCGGGGGACGGCGAGATCCTCTTCGATCGACATGAGAGCCATCCTGCAGGGTTTGTACAAACTTGTCAACTGCTTTCATCCACGTTTCATGGGCCATCATGGAGAGGCACTCTCCGAAGAAGGGCCCCCGTGACCGCCACACTGACCGATGTCGCTCGCGCCGCCGGCGTGTCTCTCGCGACGGCATCGCGCGCGTTCGGCGAGCCCGACCGGCTGGCGCGCGCGACGCTCGAGCGCGTGCTCGCCGCTGCCGCCGAGCTCGGCTACGCGAACGCGAATGCGAACGGCGGCGAGAAGGCGTTCGGCGTCCTCGTGCCCGACGTCGCGAGTCCCGTCTACGCGACCCTTCTCAAGGGGATCCACGCGCAGGCGTGGCACGGGCGCCACCGTGTCGTGCTGTTCGACACGGACGAGGACGTGCACCGCGAGCGGGAGCAGATCGAGCGCGCCCGCCGGCTGAACGGCATCCTGCTGTGCTCCCCCCGCCTTCCGGATGACGACATCCGCGAGCTCGTCGGCGACACGCCCGCGGTGGTCGTCAACCGCGTCATCGACGGCGTGCCGTCGGTCGTCATGGACACCGAGAACGGCCCTCGGCAGGCCGTCGAGCACCTGGCGGCACTGGGCCACCGTCACATCGCGTACGCGGCGGGACCGCGTCTGTCCTGGGCCGACATCCGTCGCGGCGACGCGATCGCCCGGGCCTGCGAGCGCCAGGGCGTGCGTCTCACGCGTCTGAACCACCAGTCGGCCTCGATCCAGGGCGGTCGCGCGGCAGCCGCGCCCGCACTCGCCAGCGGCGCGACGGCCGTGATCGCCTACAACGACCTCATCGCGCTCGGGATCGACGCGGGGATCGCCGCGCTCGGCAAGAGCTGCCCGGGCGACCTCAGCATCGTCGGCGTGGACGACATCGAGATGGCGTCCGCTCGGCAGCCGGGGCTCACGACAGTGCGTCTCGCGATCGGTCGCTGCGGCTCGCTCGCGGTCGAGGTCCTCCTCGAGGCCATGTCGGGCGGCACGACCCGCGAGCTCGCGAGCCTCGATTCCCAGCTCATCGTGCGCGGATCGACCGCCCCGCCCCGCGGGGACTGAGCTTCCCGGACGAGGCATCGCGACGCCGTCGCTCATGCGGGATGCTGTCGTCATGCACGCGCAGCGCTCCGCCGCCGGGATCGCCCGGCTCGGCCTCCCGCGCGACGTGCTGCGCTCGAGCGGCGCCGACCGCGTGACGCACGTCGAGCTGTTCTTCGATCTCGCGTTCGTGTTCGCGCTCACCCAGCTCTCGACCTACCTCTTCGATCACCGCACGCTCCTCGGAGCGCTCGAGGGTGCCATCCTGCTCTGCGCCGCGTGGTGGACCTGGGTCTCGACGACGTGGGTGACGAACACGCTCGATCCCGCGAAGCTCCCCGTGCGCGTCGCGGTGATCGCCCTCGCCTTCCTCGCGCTGCTCATGGCCGTGGCGACGAAGGAGTCGTTCGGAGACCGCGCGTGGACCTTCGCGCTCGCGTATGTCGCGCTGCAGCTGGGGCGCACGGCGTTCATCGTCTGGGCGACCCTGCGGCATGACCGGCGGATCGCGCACGACTTCACGTGCATCCTCATCTGGACGACGGCGGGCTCGGCCCTCTGGGTCGTGGGCGCACTGCTCCCCCTGCCCGCGCAGCTGCCGCTGTGGATCGCCGCTCTCGGTCTCGAGCTCCTCGGAACGGTGCTCGGCTTCCGCGTGCCCGGCCTCGGCGAGGTCTCCCTCGAGCGCTGGGATCTGTCCGGCGCGCACATCGCCGAGCGCACCTCGCTCTTCGTGCTCATCGCCATCGGAGAGGGGCTCCTCGTCGCGGGGTTCGGCTTCGTCGCGAAGGAGTCGTCGGCGGAGGGCGTGGTCGCGATGGCGTGCGCGTTCGTCACGGCCGCGGCCGCCTGGTGGATCTACTTCGATCACGGCGAGCGGGTGGGAGCCGAGGCGATCGAGAGCTCGGACTCCCCCGGCCGCCTCGCGCGCATCATCTACACGTGGGTGCACCTGCTCATCGTCGGCGGCATCGTGATGCTCTCCGTCGGAGACAAGCAGGCGCTCTCCCACCCGCACGAGCACGGCGTCGTCAGCGCGCTCACGATCACGACCGGCCCGTTCCTCTTCCTCGTGGGGACGGTCGTCTTCCGCGCGCTGATCGAAGGGCGGATGCCACGGGCCCAGTTCGCGGGGGCGATCGCGATGATCGGGGTCGGGATCGCGGGCCTCTTCGCGAGCGCCATCGTGATCACGGTCGCGGTGGCAGCCGTGCTCATCGTTGTCGCCGCGGGAGAGACGATCGAGCGCGTGCATCGCGGACGCCGCGCAGGCGGCTGACGCGGGCGCACTTCTCCCCGGGCACCCTCCTACCCACAGACAGACAGCCCGCCCTCCGGTACGCTGGCCGCGCGGATGTTTGCGCAATCATTGCGCGCCATCCGCTCCCACCCATGGCGCGACGCAGCGCCGGAATGGAGTACCGATCGATGAAGAGAGCACTCGGGATCGCAGTGGCCGCCGGGCTGCTGCTGACCGGCGGGGTCGCCGCCAGCGCGACCGCCGCCCCGACGAGCGGGCCGAAGGGAACGAGCGAGTTCCGCGGCGTGAACTGGGCCGATCCGCGCGACAACTACGCGGACGACGAGGTCGTCCCATCCGGCCTCAGCACGGCCGACGACTACCGCACCACCTACGAGAAGGCGTCGGACATCGTGGCGGAGTTCCGGCACGAGCTGCGTGCGAACACCGTCCGCCTGCCGATCAACCCGTCGAGCGTCGGCACCGAGTGGTGGGACTCGTACCGCGGCGCGATCGACGCCGCCACGCGGCACGGCTTCGACGTCATCCTCAGCTACTGGGAGGCGGACAACGCGAAGGACGGACGAGCCGATGACCCCGCCGCCTTCGACGCCATGTGGGACACCGTCGTCGACGCCTACGAGCGCAACCCGCACGTGTACTTCGAGGTCATGAACGAGCCGTTCGGCTACTCGCTCGACGAGTGGGTCGACCTGAACGTCGACTGGCTCGCGCAGCACTCCGACGTGCCCCGCTCGCGTGTGGTCGTCTCGGGAACGGGCTACAACGACGACGTCACCGGTGTCGGCGCGGCCGAGGAGCTCGACGGAACGCTGCTGTCCCTGCACTTCTATGGGTTCTGGGCGAACCACACGACCGAAGCGGAGTGGAAGCAGAACCTCCTGCCCCGCATCGGGGAGTACGGATGGCGGACGCTCGTGAGCGAGGCCGGCTCGCCGATGACGACGGGGCTGAACTACGGGAACCACGAGGGCGACGTGTCGACGTCGTATCTCGGCGCGCTCACCGAGGTGACCCGTGACCAGGGAATGGGCGTCGTGTACTGGCCGGGCCTGCGCACGAACGACTCGTACACGCTCACCGAGCTCGTCGGCGACGGCGACCTCGAGGTGACGAACGCGTCGGGGCTCGCCCAGCTGCAGTGGGGCTGGGGCCTCCTCAAGGAGGAGCAGCTCAATGAACTGCCGCCCGCCCCTCCCGGCGAGCCGATCGTGAGCGAGCAGCACGGCGTCTGCGTCGACGTGCCCGGCGCCTCGACGACCCCGGGGACCGTGCTCGGGCTGTGGAACTGCAACGGCGGCGCGAACCAGTCGTTCAACACGACCGCGGATGGCGCGCTCACGGTCTACGGGGACATGTGCGTCGACGTCGCGGGATCACCCGCTGCCGGCAGCGGCCTCACGATCGAGGACTGCACCGGTGCCGCGACGCAGCAGTGGGAGTTCCGCGCCGACGGCACGATCGCGAGCCTCGCGGACCCGGCGCTGTGCGTCGCGACCTCCGCGACGGAGTGGTCGCTCGCTCTCGCGAGCTGCGACGCATCGAGCGCGACGCAGCGCTGGAGCCGCGGCTGACGCCATCCGATCGCGCCTGACGCCATCCGCGCGCGGCGCACGCAGCGCCCCGGGAACGACCCGCGTCCCGGGGCGCTGCCGTTCGGGCCTCGCATGTCTCACTCGCCGCGGCCATCCGCCCGCCATTCCCGCGCGAAGCGAGACATGGATCCCGGTCGGTCGCCGGAGCGAGGCAGGTCAGGCCAGGCCGCGGGGCACGAGGCTCCGGCGAGGAGGCCCCGGCATGATGAAGGCTCCGGCGACGACGGGCTGGCACGACGAAGGCTCCGGAGAGGACGACGCTCGCGACGCGACGGGCACCCAGACACGACGAAGCCCCCGCCGAAGCGGGGGCTTGATCTGTAGCAGGAGCGGGGCTTGAACCCGCGACCTCACGTTAATGGCGCAAGGTCCTGTTTCCACCTGATGCCCCTGATTCTATGGCACCGACGCGCTGTTGCTACGAGTTCCTACGGGTAGATACACGGACACAAAGCGGATTTCCGGACACAAAACGGACGACCTTCCGGGGCTGTCTGCGCTCAGATTCGGTAGTCGTCGTGGAGGACCACGCGGGCCAGTTCGATTGCCCCGCCGGGCATCGCCCAGTAGTGAAGGCGCCGCGCAGATGCGGCCTTCTGCTCGACGTACGAGCGCCACGCGGAGGCGCCGTCCTCGCGCTCCGGACCTAGCCGGTGGGCGTCTCGATCTTGCCGGGTCAGCACTCGCACGCAGGCCCGCGCGATCTTGTCACGCAACGCAGGATCTGCACCCGCGACCTCTTCGACGGATGCCGCGAAGCTCCCCGAGAAGGTGAACGGCGCGAGGGGAAGCTCGACCTTCTGCTCGGCGGGGACCTGCTCTGCCCACGTCGTCGTGATTCGGTAGTGCATGACCTCGCACGTGTCGATGAAGTAGCGGCCAAGCCTCATCGGGATATCCGCGGTGCGCTGCTGCTTTCGGGTCTTCGACGCGAGCTGCCGGGCCGTGCTCAGCTCTTTGCTGAGTCCTTCGATCTGCTGGCGCGCGGCGGTGAGCTCCATCGCAAGACCTTCCACCTGCAGTCTCAGCCGGGCTATCTCCGCGTCGTTCTCCGTGAGTTGCGGCGTGGGTGCGGTCACCGCTTCCGGCTCCGGAGTCGAGGTGGTGAAGGTGCCACCGACTCGTCTCGAGACGTTGAAGACCGAGCGTCGGGGAAAGGGCGGGCATGATCATCCACCGTCGCGATCACCCTCACCGATGTACCCACGGATGCCCTTCCGCCATCCACTCGCAGGCCCCGTACGGCCGGCCCTGGGGCTCGTCGTTGTCGTACTGCTGGACGAGCTGTCGCATCTCGTCAGCGGCGGTGATCGGGTCACCATCGAAGATGTACCCGTCGTTCACGTAGATGCGTGCTTGATCCTGGTCGTCACCGGTCGTGTCGATCTGGACGACGGTGTAGAAAATCCTCGACTCTATGGTGTGCCGGTAGGCGTGGAGATCCTCGAAGCGCCCCGCGCGCCGTGTCCGATCTTCCTCGATCGCCTTCGCGAGGAGCGCGCGGACCTGATCACGCGCGAGGGTCTCCACTTGCACGTTCGCCATCACATCGCCGGCGGTGCGCAGGGTTACCTGTCTTACCAAGGGCGTGTCGGTCATGGTTCTCATGTACCCGATCTCGCGCGATGGCGAAGATCATGGTGTCTCGACGCCGCGTGACTCTCAGCACCTGGCTCAGGGTGTCCGATCGCGCGCTTCAGCACGGGCGAGATGCCACCCCTTCACGTCGCGCACGGTGGCGCCATGACTGGGCTCGACGCGGATGCCCGTCGCGTCAGCGCGAGTCGGGTAGACCCGCGTTGTCAGCGCAATGCCGTCGACGAACACTTCGAGTGAGGAGTGGTCGAGGAGGATGCGGACGTCGATGGTCGCGCCGGCTCCGGGTACCTTGCCCCGGTGCGGGGAGGCGTCGACGTTGTCGTCCAGGGACGATCGCGACCGGTCGACGCTCACCTCGATGGTGGACGGGGAACGCCGCAGGGTGATGACTGTTTGTTCGGCCTCGTCGTCGGTGGCGAACACGTCGATCTGCACGGCACCGGCGTCCGGTAGGTCCACCGAGAGCTCTGCTTCGGCTTGCACGGATGACGCGGCGAACCCTGCGCCGTGCGGTTCGAACGCTAGTGGTGCTTCGCGCAGCATGGCGAGTTCCGCGACCGGCTCCTGGCGCACGGTGAGCGTGTCGTCGAGCCAGAGCCGCCGCGGGATGGCCATGGCGCCCGACCACCCGGCGGCGTGCTGTGCCTGCGCGGGGCGGGCTTCTTGCATCCAGGACCACAGCACCCGTCGGCCGGATTCATCGGCGAACGTCTGGGGTGCGTAGGCGTGCCGGCCGCCGAGGTCGAGGCGCTGGTACGCGTGCGCGTCGAACCGGTCGTCACGGTAGGTGCCGCGGACGATCAGGGAGTGACGGGTGACGTCCTCGTGCCATGCCGAGAAGATCAGCAGATGCGGGTCGTGCGTTCTGGCGTCGGGTGGTGCGGAGGTGCCGTCGGGTGTGAAGCGGAAGAAGTCCACGCATTCCCACATCGTGCCGGGCCAGGCGTCGTCGTTCTCGGGAAGTGCGGAGGCGTCGCCGATGATGAGCGGGCCGAGCTCGCGCCAGCGGATGAGGTCGTCGGACTCGTAGAGGAATGCGCACCCGCCTCGGCCGCGCAGACCGCTGCCGATGAGCTGGCGCCACGCCCCGTTCTCACGCCATACGCAGTGATCCCTGAATCCGGTGACGTTGTATCCTGCGGGCGGGGCGGCGATCACCGGGTTGCCCGGTTCTTTCTGCCACCGATCCAGCGATGTGTCGGAGCGCGCCACGCAGGCGGTCTGCGTCGGCGTCGCGGCGGAGTTGCCGGAGTACACGATGGTGGGGGTTCCGTTGTCGTCGACGAGCACTCCCGACCAGCATCCGTCGGCATCGGGACCGCCATCGCTGGGAGACAGAGCGATCGGTCGGTCGTGCCAGCGCACCAGGTCCGTGCTGATCGCATGCCCCCAGCGGATGCGATGATGCTCTGCAGCCAACGGGTTGTACTGATAGAAGAGGTGGAACACGCCGTCGTGTTGCGCGACGCCGTTCGGGTCGTTCAGCCACCCGGCTGGGGAGGTGAAGTGGAACGCGGGCCGGAGCGGGTCGGCGAGTGCCGCCTGTCGGAGGTCGGTGGCAGGTGCAGTCATCGTGGCGGCTCCGCGATCGATCCGCGGTCGCACAGCGACGGTGCCAGGCGCACCACCCGGTGGTCGACGTCGGGGTTGGCGATGCGTGTCAGTACCAGTTCGACGGCGGTGGAACCGATCTGCTCGGTCGGCTGGGCGAGGCAGGTCACGGGATGATCGAGAAGGTCGACCCACTCGATGTCGTCGAATGCCGCGAACGAGACGTCGCTGGGAACGACGAGGTGGAGATCGGACAGCGCCCGTAGGATGCCGAGACTCATCACGTTCGACAGGGAGAAGATCGCTGTCGGCCGGTCCGGCCGGTCAAATAGCCGCGTGGTGGCCTGACGCGCCTGCCCTGCGTCGAAGACGTCCAATACGGCGAGGGATTCGTCGCAGGCGAGACCGCGTTCCGTGTGCGCCTTCCTCCATCCCTGCAACCGTTCGACGGTGCTGCTGTGACCGGCGCGACCTCCGACCACGGCGACGCGTCGATGGCCGGCGTCGAGCATCTGCCCGACGACGTCGGCCACGGAGCCGACGTTTTCCACGAGCACCTGGTCCAGTTCGAGGGGGACCGCCCGGTCGACGAGGACGACGGGCACGCCGATCTGTTCGATCTGCTCGAACGAGACCGGATCCGTCGATGTGGTCGGGGCGACGATCAGCCCGTCGACCTTTCTCTCCACGAGCGCGTCGATCGCTTCGTGCTCGAGCGTCGGGTTCTCGTCGGCGTCGGCGACGAGCAGCGTGTATCCGCGGCTGCGCAGTGCGCTGGCGATGCCTCGCATCACCGCGGTCGAGTACGAGTTCGACACATCGGAGGCGACGAAGCCGATCGACTCCGATGTCGCCGTCCGCAATGCCCGCGCGTACGGGTTGGGACGGTATCCGGTGTTCGCGATCGCGTTGCGCACCTTCTCCACCGTCTCGGGGCGGACATACCGGGTGCCGTTGATGACATGGGACACCGTCGCGGTGGACACCCCGGAGATTCGGGCGACATCCGCGAGCGACGTGGGCATGGTGTCCTTCCCGTGCGTGCGTCGCGCGGACGCCTTCGGGTGAAGCCTACTCGGCCAGGGGCTCACATCGCGTGTCACAGGCTCAGCTCTCGCACACGGATATCCGACACGGTCACGGTTCCTGCGGCTGCGACGAATCCCAGCCGGCCCCGGGGCACATCGTCGAGCGCGAAGCACTGGGTGAGCACGTCATCGATGTAGACCTCGACGAAGGTGCCGCGCACCAGCACCCGGAATTGGCTCCCGTCGGCGCGCAGCGGTGTCGTGCTGACGCCGTCCTCGTCCCAGAACGAGTACCCGTTCGTGCGGCCGATCTCGAAGCGTCCGGCAGCGTCCAGGGTCAGGACTGTCCCATGCCAGGACTGATCCCCCTCGAGGATGATCCCCGCCGCCACGGGACGCTCGTCATATGCGGTGCCCCGCAGAGTCGCTTCGATGCACGCGCCCTGGGCGAAGTCATACCGGAACGGCATCATGGCGTGAGCGTACAGCGGCGCTTCGACGGTCACCGAGCCGTCGGAGCCGACCGTCAGAGATTGTGCGAGTCGGGCTTCGACCAGGTCCACGGTGCGGGGCAGGTCACGCCCGAGCATCGCGTCGTTCCCGGTCCACCAGTGCAGCGAGAGGATGCCGTCCGTGATCTCCGCTTTCTTCAGCGGCGCCATCCAGGTTCCCATCTTCGGCATGACCGTCGCGATGAACCGGCGCGACTCCAACGAGTGGTGGGCGACCAGCAGTTCCTCGCCGCAGGGGTAGAAGCGCGCGAAGTAGGTGTGGTGTCCCATTGACGACACGAGCACGGGGGGCTGGTTCGGGTCGAGTTCGAACGGGCCCTCCTGGGCGTCGGCCCGCAGGACATAGACACCCCCCACTGCCTGGGAGTGATGCTTGGCCCAGTCGAGCCCGAGCGGGATCTCCGCGAGCGCGGCGAACATGAAGTACTGCTCTCCCACGCGGGTGGTGCCGCCGATCTCCAGCCGGTCCGGCCAGGTTCCGGGTTCGATGACCGGGGCGCCCGTGGTGAAGACGATGCCGTCGGGGGACGTGACCGACGCGCAGGTTCCGCGCAGGCCGGCCGGGCCGTCCTTGGCGACGGCGGTCACGTATCCGAAGAAGCCGTCTCCGCTGGCATCCGGGTTCACCCAGATGTTGTCCCAGCGTTGCTGGGAGATCTCCGTCTCGTCGGCGTACCATTCGGTGCTCGCCTGTGACACAGAACGTTCTGCCGGGATGCGCCGCCAGTGCAGGAGGTCGTCCGATTCGGCGAAGAAGATCTCCAGCCGGCCGTTCCTGCTCTCGGAGAAGTTGAAGACGTACTTGTCGCCGGCTTTCCAGGTGTGTCCGGCGCCGAGGTACTCCGCGTCGGGGGCTTTGGTGATGATCATCCCGTGATCGGCGAAGTGCACTCCGTCCGTGGAGGTCGCCAGGCCGATTCCGTCCCACGGACGATCGGGGCGGGAGTTCGCAAGGTAGAACAGGTGGTGGATCCCGTTCTCGTGGTACAGCCACACGTCCCAGAGCGTCGAGTTCGTGGTGGACGAGAAGAGCATTGCTGGTGCCTTTCGGTTGTCGTTCGCGGTGAAGGGTGGGGTTACTTGATGGATCCCTGGGCGATGCCCTGGATGAACTGGCGCTGCAGCAGCACGTAGATGATGATGCTCGGGATGGCGGCGAGCACGGTCGATGCGGCGACCAGCACCGTGTTGGAGGTGAACGCGGTCTTCAAGAACGCGAGCCCCAGTGGCACCGTTCGCAACTGCTCCGTGTTGATGAGCACGAGCGGGATGAGGTAGTCGTTCCACACCGTCAGGAAGGTGAGCACGACGGTCGCAGAGACGGCGGGGCGTGCCAGCGGGAACATCACGCGCAGGAACGCGGTCGTCTCGCTGCCGCCATCGATGAACACCGCTTCGCGCAGTTCGCCGGGAAGGTCTTTGAACGCGGCGCGCATGATGAACACGGCAAGGGGCAGGCATATCGCCGACTCCGCGAGCACGAGTCCGGGCAGCGTGTTGTACAGGCCCAGGCTCTGCTCAATGAACGACAACGCCGTCACGATGCTCACCGCCGGCAACATCAGCCCGATGAGGAAGACCAGGAAGATCGCCTCCCGTCCCCGGAATCGCATCAGCGCGAACGCGTACCCGGCGAGGCTCGAGGCGGCGACGACGATCACCAAGGTCGGGACCGCCACGACGATGCTGTTCAGGATGTACCGGCCGATACCGGCCTCGTTCCAGGCATCGACGAAGTTGCTGAAGAGCCAGTCGTTGGGCAGTCCCAGCGGGTTCGTCGCGAGTTCGGTGTTGCTTTTCAGCGCGATCGACACGATCACCGCGACCGGTGCGAGCGACACGAACGCGACGAGCACGAGGATGACCTGCAGGCCGACCCGCCCGGCCCCCATCTTGATGCTGGTACCACTCATGCGGAATCCCGCTCCCTCGACCGCAGGTAGACGACAGTGGTGATCAGGATGATGAGCACCATGAACATGGCGATCGCCGACCCGTACCCGATGCTGAGGTTCTGGAAGGTCTCGCGGTAGATCTTCGTTCCGAGCACCTCCGTGGCGCCGGCCGGACCACCAGCCGTCATCACGAACACGATGTCGAACACGCGCACCGTGTTGATGAAGACCACCAGCACCACGATGTTCGTCGTGTTCGCGATCGCTGGCAGCGTCACGTAACGGAACCGCTGCCACGCCGATGTGCCATCGACCTTCGCCGCGTCGTACAGCGTCGGATCAACCGCATTCAGCCCCGAGAGAAACAGCGTCATGCAGAAGCCGTACCCGGTCCAGTTCGCCGCCGTGGCCAGCGCGAACAGTGCAAGCTGGGGGTCACCCGTCCAGTTCTGAGCGAACGCGTCCAACCCGACTGCCCGCAATCCGGCGTTCAGGGTGCCGAATGACGGGTGATAAATCCACCCCCACGCCAGCGCCACGACCACGGTCGGCAGCACGTAGGGCAGGAAGTAGATCGCCCGGTACGCCGTCCGCCCTCGAGGTTTCGCCTGTTGCAGGATAATCGCCAGCGCCAGCCCGATCACGATCGGGAAGACCGCGAGCAGCACCCATTTCAGGTTGTTCCACGCCGCCGACCACACCGAACCATCGGTGAACATCCGCACGTAGTTGTCCAGGCCGACCCAGTCGTACCCGGCCGAGAGTCCGTCCCACTTCCAGAAGCTCATCACCGCCGTCTGAACGAGCGGCGCGAGGAGGAAGACACCGTAGATCGCCGCAGCCGGCAGGATGAACAGGTAGGGCGTCAGCTGCCAACGACGCGTATTCACTTCGCCTCAGCCCACGCGGCCTGATCCTTCTTCAGCTGTGCCTGCAGCTGGTCGACGACCTCTTGCGGTGTTGCCGTACCGCCCAGGATCCCTTGCAACCCGGAAACCCACACCTGCGTCTCCTCCGCACTGTTGTTGAACCCGATATCGACCGGGCCGCCGTTGTCACCGGCGTCCTGGATGATCTGCATCGCCTCCTGCTGCGGCCCGGTCATCGTATAGTCGGCAGGGTCGAACGCCATCGCGGGGAACCGCTGATCCTTCTCGATCCAGGACGGGAACGTCGAAGCGTCGGTGAAGCCCTTCACCAGGTCGAGCACAGCCTGACGCTTCTCATCGTTGCCGTCGAGCGAGGACGACAGGAACCAGGCCTTTCCGGTGCCGACGTACGCCTGGAACGGCATGCCGTCCGCGACAGGGAACCCGGTGAACCCGAACGCGAACGCGTCCGGGTTGGCCTTCTCGCATTCGGCCATCGCATTGAACATCCACGGGCCCTTGACCATGAACGCGGTCCCGCCCGAGCAGAAGTCTGCCGTGTGGTTCTCGTCCGGGATGCCGCTGGCATCCGCGGTGAAGTACCCAGCGTCATTCCACTCCTGGAACTTCTGGAGCATCTCCAGCCAGCCATCGTCCGTGTACGCCCCGTCTCCGTCCGATGTCGTGGCGACGATCGTGTCGGTGGGGATGGTCGCGTACCCCAGCGCATGCATCATGTGCAGGCCCGCATAGCAGGGACCACCACACGCGAGCACCATCGGCGTCGTGCCCTCGCCGGACGACCGCACCGTGTCCATCGCGGCCTCCAGATCCTTCAGCGTCTTCGGAACCGCGATCCCGAGCCTGTCGAGGATCACCTTGTTGTACATGAGCCCGACCGTCTCCAGCTCATTGCCCACCGCATAGGGCGTACCCCCATACGTCAGCCGCTGCTGGGTCGAGGGCACCAGGTCATCCCACCCGTTCTCCTCCCAGACATCGTCGAGAGCGGACACCTGCCCCACGTTCACGTAACGCCCGAGGTGGTTCGGCTCGGTGCCCGTATACACCAGATCGGGACCCGACGCCTTCCCGAGCGTGCTCGGGAGCTTCACGTCGAAATCAGCGGTATCCATCACCACAGCGTTGACGGTGTACCCCGGATGCGCGTCCTCGAACTCCGCGATCACCTGCTTCGCGGTCTCCGTCGAGATCCCACCCTCGTAACCCCAGTAGTTGATCGTCTTATCGTCCGCCCCGGACTGCCCTGCGTTACCAGTGCATCCGGTCAGCAACACGCCCGCCGTGATCACGGCGGCGACGCCGCACATCGCTCGTCTCATCTCAATCCTCCATTGGCTTGGTCGAGCTCGCCCGCTACGTAAGCGATTACGTAATCGTTTACGTCGAGTAAAGCGGCGAGAATCGCTGGTGTCAAGAGCACCCTCAAAACTCGACGGGGCTCAGATCGGCGTACCGCGGATGTCGCAATTGGCCCGCGAGCGTGCCATCGTCGACCGCCATCTTCTTCATCTCTTCACCGCTGCAGGCCGGAGCGGGAACGGAGACCATTCCGTCCCGTGTGTAGGGCGCCGAGCGGATCAGAGCATGCGCAGGCAGATCAGGGAACACCACGGCCGTCGTGAACAGGACCAGCAGGTGTTGTATGCGGTATTGGTGGTGTTGTGGCGGCGCCATCCGCGCCGATCATGTCAGGCGGAGCACAGCGAAGGAGTATTTCCCTTCAACGAAGTACGCCCAGGTGTGCATGAATGCGCGGTCCGCGGAGTCGAACTGGATCTGGTCGAGCAGGAGGAATGGGCCGATCCCTCGAGAATCGGAGGCAACAGCATCGCATTCGGCGAGGCCTTCCTCGTAGCGAATCGCGCGATACCGGAGACCCTGTCGCTGCGATGAATCAGTCCGGTCAGGTCGTCACCAGCATGCTGGAACCTCCAGCCGGAGACAAGCCTGGTCGTGCTCCGCTTGCTTGCGACTTCCACGCTCGTCTGGCTAGCGGCTCGCTCTTCCGTGGGCGGCGCGGGCGTGCGCCGAACTGCCTGGGGTCGCTCAAAGCCGGAGTTCAGACGAGTTCGCTCCGGTGTGGTGGGTTCGCTCCGCGTCTGGACACGGTGACTGCTGCTGCTCGTGCGGCCCAGTCGAGGATCGATGTGAGGTGGCTCGTGTCTGTGGTTCGCAGAGCTGCGCGAGCGTTGCCGGTTGCCCAGCCCACGTCGATCAGTCCGTCGATGATGGCGCCCATGAAGGTGTCTCCCGCTCCGACGGTGTCCACGACGTCGGCTGGACGGCCCGGCACGTGGGCTTCCCCTGATTCCGTGATGGCGAAGGCGCCGTTCGCACCCTCCGTCACGATGACGATCGCAGGTCCCGATCGGTGCCAGGCGCGGGCGGATGCGCGAGGGTCACGGTCGGGGTAGAGCCACCGAAGGTCTTCATCGCTGGCTTTGACCACGTCTGCGCGCCGGACGAGTGCTTCCACTTGTTGCCGTGCGATGTCGTGATCGGGGATGAGGGCGGGGCGGATGTTGGGATCGTAGGTAATCAGCGCGTCATCGTGCTGCTGGTCAAGCAGCCGGAGCAGGTCTGTTGCCCCGGGCTCGAGCAGGCCGGCGATGGATCCGACGTGCACGAGATCCACTCGATCCGGGTGGGCGCCGGCGAGGGTCCATTCGATATCGAAGACGTAGGTGGCCGCTCCTGCCGCGTCCAGTTCCGCGGTCGCGGTCGCTGTCCGTGCGATCTCGATGGGCACGGCTGTGACGCCGGACTCGGCAAGCCATTTCCGCAGGAGCTGACCGTGGTCGTCGTGGCCCAGCGCGGTGAGCAGCTGGGGGGATCGTCCGAGGCGGCCAAGGGTGATCGCGACGTTCGCGGGACTGCCGCCGGGGTTCTCGTCGATCGTGCCGTCGGCACGGTGGACGACGTCGATCAGAGCTTCGCCGATGACGAGGACTCGGGGGGCGATCATGGCCGCCATCCCGAGACCGAGGCAGGACTGAGGAAGCTGAGCGTGCTGCCCTCTCCGACGATGTGGTCGGCGAGACGCGCGTTGAATGTCGTTCCCGCGTCCGCGCGAAGGTGCGCGTCGAATGCCTCCTGGTCGCGGTACACCTCGAACACGAAGAAGTCCGCAAGCGAGTCCGCTCTCCGGTACACGTCGAAGACGATGTTGCCGGGCTCGTCGCGGACGCACTCGGCGTAGTCACCGATCAGCCGCATGACCTCGTCCTCGGATCCGGGACGGGCGGTGAACTCGGCGTGCAGGACAACGGGGTGATCGACTGTGGGCATCTTCGTCCTCTCGTGAAGATTCTGCTGGTGCACACCCCACGGGTCTGGGTGTGCACCAGACGGGTCTGCGTGTGCGACGGCGTGCAAGCGAACGGCGGGAGGCCACGGTGCCCACGACGGGCCGTGGCCTCCCGCATGTGTTCACGGGGTGGTGGAGATGACGACGTCCCCGACGGCGATCGCACCGTCGGCAACTTCGATCGACAGCTGCGAACCTGCGGGAGCGTTGAAGCGTGCGTTCAGGGCCACGTCGTCGATGTACAGCGTCGCGATGTCACCGTCGAAGACCAGCGCGACATCGTGTTCTGCGCCGTCGTCGATGGAGAGCGGGCGGTCCAGATCGCGGTTGTCGAACTGCCCCCACGGCCAGTTCGGGAACCGGTCGAACTCCAGACGCCCCTCGGCGGCGCGCAACGCGAACTGGTAGCCGGCCTGCGCGGTCGGGTCTTCCCCGAAACGGATGTTCACCACCCGTGTGCCGGGGTCCACGCGCAGTGTCGTCGAGACGAGCGCCGTCTGCGGAACATCGGCGGCGAGCACCTCCTGCGCGGCTCCGTCGCGACGGTCGAGAGCGAACCCAGGGGTGGTCGACACGGTTCGTGATGCGAGGTGTGCCGAGACCGCGTCGGGGATCTTCGTCCCCAGCGTCCCATCGGGCCGCACGACGATCTCGTGGATCACCAGGGTGCCGCCCCACTGCCACGTCTTGGTGTCGTCGTCGTCCCAGCGGGTGGGCACCCAGCCGACCAGGTAGCGGCGCTCGCCGTCGGAGACCGAGCGGGCGGCGTAGTAGGCGCGCCCGTCGAAGGCGTCGTCGACGGGCGCCTCCCACGGCCCGTCCAGCGATCGCGCGCGACGGTAGATGGTCTTGGACTTGTCGGAGTACTCGGTGACCAGGTGGTACCACCAGTCGCCCTCACGGAAGAGGTCGGGCATCTCGTGCATCGTGTACAGCCCGGGCGCCCAGAAGTCTCCCTGGAACTCCCAGGTCTCCAGGTCCTTCGAGGTGAACGCGACCGTGCTTCCGGTCGCCTGCGTCTTCGGACCGGCCTTGCGGGCGCCGAGGATCATCAGGTACTCACCGCGCTCGGCATCCCAGATCACCCACGGGTCTCGCCAGTCGTCGGGGTCGTACCCGGGCTGCGGTGCGACAACGGCCTTGTCGGTCTTGGTCCAGTGGATGAGGTCGTCGCTCTCCGCGATCATGAGCACCTGAGAGGGCTTGCCCGCGGCTTCGAAGTGGTCGCGGTTGTAGCCGGTGTACATGGCGATGAACTTGCCGTTCGCGCGGATGACGGATCCGGCGAAGATGAACTGGTCCTGGTCGTGGTCTCCGCCGCGCACGATGGCGTCGCCGAGGTCTTCGTAGGTGACGAAGTCGGTGGTGCGTGCCAGCGCCCAGCCGAACGGCTCGCAGTTCGGCAACGGTCCCGGATTGCGCAGATCTCTCTGGTGGAAGAGATAGAACGCGCCGTCATGATGGATCGGCATGCAGTCGCCGAACCAGGTTCCGGGATGCTGGTAGTAGACCTCGGGCATGGATTCTCCTTTGTGGGGTGATGGGACAGATCGAGATGGGTGCGGGGACGAGGGTCAGATCTTGGCGCCGCCGAGGCTGGAGGCGAACACCCGCTGGAACAGCAGGAACACGATCACGGTGGGCAGTGAGACGAACAGGGCCCCGGCGAGGACCACCGGCGGGCCGACGGTGCCGTAGTTCGACTGCAGACCAGCCAGCGCCGCCATCACGGGGCGGATCTCCTCGGAGTAGCTGAGGGTGATGCCGAACAGCAGTTCGTTCCACACCCAGACGAACTGGAAGATGAACGCCGCGGCCAGCGCCGACTTCGACAGCGGCAGGAAGAACCGGGTGAACACGGTCCACCAGTTCGCGCCGTCCAGCTGCGCAGCCTCGTTGATCTCGGGTGGGACCGACAGCATGTGGTTGCGCATGATGAAGAACGAGAACGGCACGCAGGTCGCGACATAGATCAGGAACAGGCCCCACCGGGTGTCATACAGCCCGGTCTCGGCGTAGCCGGTGAACAGCGGACGCAGGAATGCCTGGGCGGGAAACAGCGCGCCCGAGTAGATCAGCCAGAACCAGAACGTGCGCCACCCGCCCGGGATGGCCGAGACGGCGAACCCGGCCAGGGCCGCGACGAGGACGGCGAGCGCGCCGGCGACGACGGCGTACAGCAGGGAGTTCATCAGGGATGGTCCGAGGTCCACCGCCTGCCAGGCGATGGCGATGTTCTCGAACAGGGCGAAGTCCTTCGGGAACCAGGCGACTTCGCCGTTGTAGGCCTGGTTGGACGTGAAGGCGTTCACGACGATCAGGTAGGTCGGAATGAACCAGAGCACGGCGATCAGGATGATCAGCGCCGAGCGCAGCGCGGTACCCGCGCGGAATGTGGTCTTCATGATGGGTCTCAATCGTTCTTGAGCTGTTTGCGCAGGTAGGTGACCGAGACGGCCACGACGACGATCGTGAGGACGACGGCGATCGCGGCGCCGGAACCGGGGCGCTGCAGCACGAAGCTCTGCCAGTACATCGACACGGCCAGCGTCTCGGTGGCCCGGCCGGGACCGCCGTTGGTGAGCACCCAGATTAGATCGAAGGACTTCAGCCCGTTGGCGAGGCTGATGCCCATCACCACGGCGGTGGTGCCGCGCAACTGCGGGAGCACGATCTGGAAGAACCGTTTCGCGCCGTCGACGCCGTCCAGCGAGGCTGCCTCGAGTGTCTCGCGGGGGATGCCCTGGAGGCCAACGAGGTAGAGGATCACGGCCACACCCGACGCCTGCCAGGAGTTCGCGAGGATCAGCATGATCGTGTTCCCCGGCCACTCCAGCAGCCATGGCTGTGCCAGGGCGCCGAGGCCGATGCCCCGCAGGAACGAGTTCAGTGCGCCGGAGTCCTGCAGCACGAAGTTCCACACCACCGCGACCGCGGTCCCCGACAGGGCATACGGCAGCACGATCGCGAGGCGGGCCCACTTGCCCCAGTTCACGGAGTTGGTCAGCGCCGCGATCGCCAGGCCCAGGCCGACGGGGACGATCACTGTTCCGACCAGCCACATCAGGGTGTTGACGAGCGACTTCACGATCACCGGGTCGGAGATCAGACGCACATACGAGGCGAGCCAGTTGAACTGCGGGTCGATGATCGCGTCGTCGAAGAGGCTGCGCCACACGGTCGCGAAGAACGGTACCAGGCTCAGAATCCCGACCAGCGCGACCGCGGGCAGCAGGAACAGCAGCCGCGGACGACCTCGGGTGATCCGATCACGCCGGCGCAGCGCGGCAGCGTTGTCGCCTTGCGGGGCGCGGCCGCGCCGCCCGGTGCCGGTCACCAGCGCTCGGGTCTCACTGGGTGCGCTCATCGCGTGGCCTCCGTCCAGTAGGACCATTCGGATTCCGCCTTCTGCTGCAGCGAGCGCAGCACGCCGGCGGGATCGGTCGGATTCGCCATGAAGCCGCCGAGGTCCTGCGTGACGCCGACGACGAGGGGAGGCGGTGAGGCCTCCCAGTACCGGTTGACGACCTGAACCTGGTCGCGGCGAATCTCGGTCTGCAGGCGCTGGCTGATCTTGTCCGTCCACTTCACCGTCGGATTCGCGGAGGAACCCGACAGGAAGTCCGACCACGGCTGCTGCACCTGCGGATCCAGCCACGACGCCATCGCCTTGGTCACACCGGCAACGTGCGGGGACCGCCGCGGAACGACCAGGCCGGCGACCTCTGTCACCACCGCCTGGGGGTCACCGTTGACCATCGGCAGCAGGAACGCGTCGTAGTCCTCACCGGACTTCATGCCGAGCTTCTGCAGATTCTGGGAGCTCCAGCTCACCGGCGTCGGCCACATCCCGATCTTCTCGTTCTGCAACATGCCCGCGAAGTTGTCGCTGAGCGAGTCCGCGGAGGTGTGATATCCCTTCCCGATCATCTCCTGCCACAGGGCCATCAGGCCCTCGGCCTCCTCGTCCTGGAACGATGCCCGGTTCTCGCACAGCCGAACGAACCACTCCGGGTCGTACGCGGTGGAGAGCATGCTGAACCAGTTCGCGACCGGCCAGATGTTCACCTGTGTGGTCCCGATCGGCGTGATACCCGCAGCCTTCAGCGTCTCGCAGACATCGATGAACGCGTCCCACGTCGTCGGAACAGACAGCCCCAACCTGTCGAACACCGCGACGTTGTAGAACATCACGTAGAAGCCCTGGATCAACGGCAGCCCGTACACGCCATCACGGAACGTGAACGCAGACCGCAACGAATCGTCGAGCCAGCCCTGCGCCACAGATGCCTCCCACGCGCTCGTGAGGTCGGCCAGACCTCCCGTGCGGGCAAGATCCTGCATCCGGAAGCCGCTGCCCCACTTCACCAGGTCCGGCGGATTCTTCGTCTGCAACAGCGAACGGACCACCTGCTCGTACGCGGTGGCATTCGGGATCGTCTGCGGATCGATCGACCATCCCGTCTTCTTCACCAGCTCGGCACCGGCAGACTCGTACCCCGGGCCCCAGGATGCCGCATCGTTGAAGAACTGAATCGCACCACCCTTACCCGGCGAAGGCGACTCGGCACCGGTACAGCCGGCGAGCACAAGCCCGAGACCAGCCAACCCTGCGCCGAGGAGGAACTCACGTCGCTGCATTGCGATGCCCCTTTCTCTGACGACGTTGTCAGGATGAGTCGCACACATCGCCACGCTCATCCGTCGCTCCCACACACGATAGATTCCACCGCCAGCCCGGATCCATCGGGATTCGGCCGCAAACCCCCATGAACTACTGCTGCCCGGAGGCCGAAGTCCGCGTCATTTCGCATCTGACATCGATGACAGAAAATAGGACCTCTAGACTGTGATTCCGAACGGCGATCGCACGACACAGGAGGACGGGATGAGCGGGGACCGCGCGACCATGAAGGACGTCGCCCGACACGCGGGCGTGAGCACGAAGACGGTCTCCCGCGTGCTGAACAAGGAAGTGTACGTCTCCGACAGCATCCGCGAACGGGTGCAAGCCGCGATGCGAGACCTCTCCTACCGCCCCAATCCCGCAGCGCAGGGCCTACGCCGCTCATCGTCCGGATCCATCGCCTTCGTCTGCGAAGACATCTCAGAACCCTTCGCCGCACAGCTCGCGCTCAGCATCGAACACGCCGTCGGCGACCGGTACGTCGTGATCATCGCATCCATGCTCGGCGACGCCAAACGGGAACGGGAGACGCTTGAATCCCTGGCCGCCGGACACGTCGACGGCATCGTCCTCGGCCCCACCCCCGCACCGAAGCCATACCTCGCCCGGCTCCTGCACAGCACACCCATCGTCTGTCTCGACCGCCCCGCCCGAGGACACGAGACCGACGTCGTCCTCTCCGACAACGTCGGCGGCATGACCGCAGCCGTCAACCACCTGATCGCCAAGGGACACGAGCGCATCGCCTACCTCGGCGACGCCGAAGACGTCTTCACCCAACGCGAACGACTCGCCGGATACCGCTCCGCACTGCTCGAAGCAGGAATCACACCAGACCCGTCACTGATCTACCAGCACACCCCCGACAGCCCGCGCATCGCGAAACAACTCACCTGGCTCAGCCAGACACCCGAACCGCCAACCGCATTCGTCTCCGGGAACTCGCTCACCACCCTCGCGATGATCCACGCCGGATTCGACGTCGCCTCCGCGTCCTTCATCGCCTTCGACGACTTCCCGCTCGCCGACGTCTTCGGCGGCGGAATCAACGTTATCGCCCAAGATCCCGACGCACTGGGAACCGAAGCCGTACATACCCTGCTCCGACGCATCGACAACGACGCTGCACCGGTGAAAACCACGCGAATCGGAACACGACTCGTCATCAGATCCCATGCCGTACACGAAACTCCCCCGGGATCTTGACACTGCTATCCAAATTGGGCCTGGAGGGCACCCGCCGACTGCGGTACGTTCTTGCCGCAGCCGCCGGCCTGACATCCCCCGGCAGAGTATCTAATCCCGGCCAACCAGCCGCTCTGGCGGCATGTCTGTTTTGGGTGCCGAGCCGCGGCGCAGAAGTGCCTCCCACTGTTCAAACCGGCATCTGACCGCCTCGATCGTGAGCTGTGCCCCTGGCTTCGGTGTCCGTCCCGAGACGCCCCACACCACGATGCGAAGTCTCTGGATCCTGCCGTCCGGCGCGGTCCGTGGGGTCTGCTGAACGAATTGGTGACAGTTTCGGTTAGGACGTGTTGCTAAATCCATTGCAGAGCGGCGGAGAGGCAGAGTCCTGCCGCGTATGACCGGGCGGTCTTGTCGT
>NZ_JBSQBP010000007.1:0-138047 GCF_053851835.1 Microbacterium sp. KNMS | reverse complement strand
GCCCCGGAGCCCGTCATGGGCTCCGGGGCGGCTCTCTGCGCGCTCGCGTCAGCGGCCCGTCCTGCGTGTCTCGCTGCGTGCGGTTATGTGTGTGGAATACCGGGAGGAGGTGAGACATGCGGGGCCGGTTGGCCGTCCGTGTCTCGCTCCGTGCGGTTCTGGGTGTGGGATACCCGGCCCACGTGAGACATGCGGGCTCCACCGGGCCGTCCGTGTCTCACTCTGCGCGGCTATACCTGCCGGAAAGCCGGGTCACGTGAGACATGCCGCACCCGGCCCGCCCAGCGCCTCGCGCGCGAGTGCGAGGTGGGCGCGGGTCGTCTCGGTCGGGTCGTCGTCGAGCCACTCGTGCCCGCCCCATTCGCTGCAGAGCGTGCCGCGGAAGTCCGAGCCGCGCAGCAGCGCCCCGAGGTCGCGGATGGGCGCGCTGACCCGGCCGTCGTCGTCCTCGAGGTCCCAGAACTTGAGGTGGAAGGCGCCGACGAGCGGCAGGATGGGGCGGAGCACGGCGGCCTCGGATCGGCCGAACCGCACGATGAGGTTCATGAAGAGCGTCCGCAGCTCGGGCGGCACCTCGCCCGCGCGCAGGGCCGCCGTCACCGCCGCCGAGGTGCCCGGGTCGCGCCACTCCTCGCGGAGCCGCGCGTGCAGGGCGGGCGGCAGCGCCGACATCCGCTCGAGGTAGGTCCTCGGGAGCGCAGGCATGAGCATGCTGATGTCCACGAGGAGGCGCAGGTGCGGGTCGTCGATCGCGGCGACCACGTCGACGGCGGCGGCCTCGCGCTCGGGCGTCTGGTGGCCCTGCATCTCCTCGTAGAGCGTGAGGTCGAGCTCCTGCAGGGTCGGCAGGAGCCGGCGCAGCAGCGCCTCACCGGCCTGCCCGATCGGCAGCCGCACGCCCTCGGCGCCGAGGGCGTGCGCCGCGTGCAGCTGCGGCAGCAGGAAGGCGAGCCGCTCGTCGTCCGATCGGCGCCCGCCGTCGCCGGTCCAGTCGTCGATGCTCGCCCCGGCGATGCTGACGCGTCCGCCCACGTCCGCGATGCGCGTGCCGAGCCCTGCCGCCTCGTCAGCGGATGGCGCGGGGAACGATGGGAGGGACTGCCCGAGCTCGACCTCGAGGACATCGGCCGTGCCCTCGGCGGCGATCGCGACGGCGATGTCGGGCGCCGAGCGCTCGGCGCGGATGACCTCGGGCGTCCAGTTGAAGGCGCTCGCGGCGAGCGTCCATCGGCCCGCGGCCGCGGCCGTCCGCTCCGGCGCGCGCGGCGCCGCGGCGGGGGAGGGAGCGGACGGCGCCGCATCGAGTTCGAGCACCCGCCGCGCGCGGAACGGCAGCACGAGCGGATGGCCCGGGGCGCCCGGGAGATAGGGGATGAGGAGCGAGAACGCGACCTCGACGTCGTGACGGCCGTCGGCAAGCGGCCCCGGAGCCACGACCTCGACGCGGTCCTGCAGGAACCACCACTCCGGGTGGCCCTCGCGCATCCGCGCGCCGACCGGCTCTCCGTCGACCGAGACCGCGAGGTCCTGAAGCGATGACAGAGGGAGCGAGCGGATCCACGGCAGCGACAGGCGCAGGGCGAACCCCTCCCGATCCGAGACGAGCGCGTCGTCGCGGAGCACGGGGAGCGTCATGCGCCGCCCTTCTGCGTCGCGGGCTCGCCCGCCGCGACCCACTCGTCGAACATGCGGCGCACCATCGGCTCGAGCGTCGTCGGCCACCAGTCGCCGCCCTCGACGGGCTCGCCCAGATCCTCGGGCGTGGGGATGGTCACCTCCCCCGTCGCCGCCCACTCGGCGGCTCGCGGGAAGAGGGCGCGGAACGCGGGGTGCCCGATCGCCGCGACGTCGTGGCCGATGCCGATCGAGGCCGAGCGGCCTGCGCCGTACTCGACCGTCCAGGCGACGGGGTGCTCCTCGCCCATGCCCGGCAGCGCGCGCCACTGGGCGGGCACCTGGGTGTAGCGCAGCGGGTTGTCCCAGCCGGTGAGCAGGATCGTCTTCCGCACGCCCTCGGGCCAGCGCAGGCCGACGTAGAGGTCGTCGCCGTAGTGCGGGAACTCGGCGGGCCATCCATCCGTGATGGGGTGCGCCTCGGCCGTGCGGAGGAGGAAGTCGTTGTTGGGCGCCCGCCGCGAGGTGTCCTCGCGCATCACGCCGCCGAGGAGGCGCTCGTACTCCGGATCCCAGCCGACGCCTCCCGCGAGGGTCGGGTGATACGCGACGAGGCCCTTGCCCGAGGCGACGAAGTCGAACAGCGCGCGCTCCGTCTCCTCGCCGAAGCGCTCCTCGGGCACGTCGCGCCAGGGGTCGCGCCGCCCGTAGTAGTTGAGGACGACGAGATCGTATGGGCGCAGCGTGTCGGCGGTCGCGCCCCGGAACTCCTCGGAGACCCGGACATCGAAGCGCCCGGTCGACTCCAGCAGCGCGACGAGGGCCGGAGTGGTCTTCCGCCAGTCGTGGTGGACGTCGGTCATCCCGGTGACGATGAGCGTGCGGATGGGCTTCGGGGTCATGACACTCCTTCGTGTGACTTAGACCCAGAAGATACACACTTCCGTCGTTTTTCGTAAGAAGCGGTCTCAGGCCGCGGCGAGCACCCCCTGGATGGTGGGCCGGCCGTCCGCGAACCAGCGCGGGAAGGTCGCGTCGAACAGCTGCTCGATCGCGAGCTGCGCGCCGCCGCGGATGGGCTCGGTCGGGTCGTTCGCGGAGTTCACGATCTGCAGGTCGCGGGTCGCGAGGGGCAGCGAGAGCTCGTACACGCGCTGGCGCACCTCCGCGAGGAAGACCTCGCCCGCGGACGCGATCGCACCGCCGATGACGATCACCGCCGGGTTGAACATGTTGACGAGCGTCGCGATCGACTCCCCGGCGACGCGTGCGGACTTCTGGATGAGCGAGATCGCGAGCGCATCGCCGTGGGTGGCGGCGATCGCGATGTGCTCCGGGGTGAGCTCCTCGTCGTTCTTGACGAAGTAGGCGAGGGCTCCGTCGTCGCCCTCCGCCACCGCGCGTTGCGCGTCGCGGATGAGCGCCCATCCGCTCGCGACGGCCTCGAGGCAGCCGATCTTGCCGCACCGGCACAGCTCCTCCGAGCCGAGCACGCGCACGTGCCCGATGTCGCCGGCCGCGCCGTTCGCGCCGCGGTGGAGGTGCCCCTGCGAGAGGAGCCCGGCGCCGATGCCGGATCCGATCTTGCAGAAGATGAGGTCGACGTTCTGCGCACGGCGGCGGTCGCGCTCGCTGAGCGCGAGGAGGTTCACGTCGTTGTCGACCCACACGGGCGCGGAGAACCGCTCCTCGAAGCGCGCTCGGACGTCGAATCCGCTCCAGCCGGGCATGATCGGCGGAGCGACCGGGCGCCCCGAGCTGAAGTCGACGGGCCCGGGGACGCCGACGACGACGGCCCAGATCGGGGCGTCCGCCGTCTGCGCGAGCACGGTCTCGGCCATCTCGATCGCGGCGTCGAGCGTCGCGTCCGGCCCGCGTGTGATGTCCCACGGCGCGTGATCGTCGGCGATCACGCGCCCGTCGAGATCGGTCACGCCGACGCGGATGTGCAGGGCGCCGAGGGCGCACACGAGGATGCGCGCCTGCTCGGATCGGAAGCGCAGCACGCGGGGCGCGCGCCCTCCGGAGGACGGGCCCAGCTCGGCGTCCTCGAGGAAGCCCGCTTCGATCGCGCGGTCGACGCGCTGCGACACGACGCCGCGCCCGAGTCCGGTCACCCGGCCGATCTCGGGCCGCGTGGTGGCCTCGCCGGTCCGGACGAGATTGACGATCCGCAGCAGGCTCGTGACCTCGTCGGTCTGGGCCCCGAATCGGAGGGTGGACTGGTTCGCCATCCTCGGATTCTGGCACAGTGCCCGCGAGATCGCGCGATCTATTGTCGATCGCGCCGAAACTTACGTGTACTTTTAACGTAAGTGCGCACGACGAGGAGGTCGCATGCCCACAGGAGTCGGGATCATCGGCGCGGGCCCGGGCGCGGCAGCGCTCCACGTCCCCACCCTCGCCCGCCTGGGCGATCGCTTCGCGGTCGTGCACGTCGCGGACGCGGGCAGTGGGCGCGCGGCCGCCATCGCGGCACCGCTGGGAGCCCGCGCCTCCTCGAGCGCCGAGGAGCTGCTCGCCGACCCGGCCGTCGAGGTCGTCGTGATCGCGTCGCCGCCAGAGCGTCATGCGGGCCAGGTTCTCGCGGCGGTCGCGGCCGGCAAGCGCGGCGTCCTGTGCGAGAAGCCGCTCGCTCTCGCGCACGGCGAGGTGGACGCGGTGCTGCGCGCCTGCCGCGAGGCCGGGGTCGCGCTCATCGTGGGGACGAATCACCTCCACGACCCCGCGTGGGGGCGCGCCAAGCACTTCCTCATCGCACGGCGCGAACGGGTTCAGAGCATCTCCGTCACGGTGTCGCTGCCGGCCAACGACCGCTATCACGCCGCGGTGACCGAGTTCGCGGACCGCGGCGTGGCCGCGCCCGCGCGCTCGGCGCCCGACTGGTCGGATGCGGGCTTCGCTGCGGCGGTCATCCGCCAGCTCGTCCTCGGCCTCGCCATCCACGACGCCCCGCTGCTGCGCGATCTCGCGCCCCGCCTCGACAAGGTCGTGTTCGCACGCCCCGTGCCGCCGATCGGATACGCGATCGGATTCCGCGCGGGCGACGTGCTCGTGCAGCTCGCGACGGCGATGGTGCCCGACGGCGCCGAGGCGCTGTGGCGCGTCTCCATCCGGACCGAGGGGGATGGCGTCGAGATCGACTTCCCGCCGTCGTTCGTGCACGACGGCTCCGCCGAGGTGCGGATCCGGCATGACGACGGCCGGCTGATCCGCCATCCGCGCGCTGCGGACGACGGCTATGTCGCACTCTGGCGCGCGTTCGCGGCGGCACTGGATGGCGACGCGCCCATCGAGTACGACGAGATCGCGGCCGACGCGCACTACGCGATCGATCTCGCGGATGCGGTCGCGGACGCCGTGCGGAGCGCCGCATGATCGGCGTGGACCTCGCGTCCGCGCGGGAGTCCGCCGACCGCTTCCGGGTCGCCGCGATCGAGCTGCCGCTGACGGTCGGTCCCGGCCGCGGGGCCACCGCGGAGCCTGGGGGCGAGCGGGTGGTCGTGGTCGACGGCGCCGACGGATGGGTCCCGCGGCTGCGCGACGCTCTCGCAGGGAGCAGCCGCTCGACGTCGCCGCTCGTGGCCGAGCCGGTGTCCGTTCCGGCCGAGGCGCTCGACGTGCTCGGCGCAGCGGAGTGCGCGGTCGAGCGCGAGCGGCTGCGCCCGCTGCCGGACCAGGCGTCCCGCGCGGCTGCCGCGGCTCGCGCTGTCGTCGTCGAGGCGGCTCTGCCGACCGACGCGGCGGCGGAGTGGCTCCGGGACGCGATCGGCTGGGGCCGCGTGCTCGCCGGGCCTCTCGCGCCGTCCGCGTGCACGCGCAGCTCGGCCGGCGTCCTCGCCCTCCTGGCGACGCCCCACGGGGTCCCCGTGACGCTCCTCGCGGGCGCGACCTCGGGCCATCCGGCGATCGTCGCGCGGACGCTCGGCGAGCAGCGGGTCGAGGTGCGCGTCGATCCCCGCGGCGTCGAGGTGCGGGTCGCCACGGCGGACGGCGAGCTCGTGCTCCCTCGGGTGCGCGAGTCCGCCGCGCGAGCTGCCCTGCGGCGTGCGGCGCACGGCGGGGCGACCGACCTGTCCGACCTCGTGCACGACGAGCGCGTGCGCGCCGTCCTCTCCGAAGGGAACTGACATGAGCGACACCGAGGCAGCCGGCCTACCCGACTTCCGGCGCCTCCCCGTGCGCGAAGCCATCCGCTGGCTCGCCGAGCACGGGGAGCCGGCGGATCCGCGCCCCGACATCGACACGGCGTCGCTCGAGCGGCGGTTCCCGCATCTGCGCGGGATCGAGACGGTCGAGCACACGGTCGACGGCCCGCAGGGCGGCGTGCCCGTGCGGCTCTACCGGCGCCCCGGGGCGGAAGCGCGCGTCGCGCTCGTCTGGGTGCACGGCGGCGGGTTCATCGGCGGGCACCTCGACATGCCGGAGTCGAACTGGGTCGCCAGGGAGCTCGCCGCGCGCGGGATCCCCGTTCTCGCGGTCGACTACACGAAATGCCTCGGCCAGGCGCACTTCCCTGCGCCGTCCGACGATGTGCTCGCGGCCTGGCGCTCCGCGCCCGCCCTGCTGGGACTACCGGCTGATCGCCTGGTGCTCGGCGGGGCGAGTGCGGGCGGCAACCTCGCGGTCGGCGTGGCCGCGCGTGTGCGCGACGGCGCAGACGGGCCCCTGCCGGGCGGGCTCCTGGCCGTCTACCCTGCGCTTCACGCGAACAGCGCGAACCCGGGGGTGCCGCTCGATCCCGCATCACCCCATGCGCAGCTCGCCCTGAACTTCGCGGGCTCCGTCGACGCCCTGAGCGATCCGCACGCGTTCCCGGGCGAGGGGAGCGGCGCGGGATACCCGCCCGCGCTCGTCGTCGTCTGCGAGCGAGACGCGCTCCGGCCATCCGGCGCGGCGTTCGCCGGGGCGGTGCGTGCGACCGGAGGGACGGTCGAGCTGCACGTGGAGCCGGGCGCCGCGCATGGTCACATCGACCAGCCGGGCGACGCGGGTGCGCTCCGCACGCTCGACGTCGTGAGCGACTGGCTGTACGCACGTCAAGGATGACTTTCGACCTACTTATGTAGTTTTTCTACTGAAGCTGGTATGCTGGCGGGGACATCGGGGCCCGCGAGGGCTCGTTCCCGTCGGCGCCGAGGCCGACGGGGCACACCAGGTCGAGTCGACAGCCCGGTCGTACGGGCCATCCGCTGATGAACCTCTCTCCGCTCCGCATCCGACTCCTCGTCGGCGCGCTCTTCGTCGTGTCGTTCCTGGGCGCGCTCGACCACACCATCGTCTCGACCTCGCTCGCGACGATCGCCGGCGAGCTCGACGCGCTCGCGCAGATGAGCTGGATCATCGTGGCCTACACGCTCGCGAGCACGGTGCTCATGCCGGTCATCGGCCGCCTCGGCGACATGATCGGCCCGCGCCTGGTCTTCCTCGTCTCGCTCGCGGTGTTCCTCGCGGCGTCGCTCGCGTGCGGCTTCGCCCCCGGCATGACGGCGCTCATCGTCGCACGCGTCGTCCAGGGCGTCGGATCGGCGGGTCTCCACCTCATGTCGCAGACGATCGTCGCGCACGTGACGACGCCCCGGCAGCGCGCGCGGTACATGAGCGTCATCGGCGCGGCCTTCCCGGTCGCGATCCTCGCCGGCCCCGTGCTCGGCGGACTGATCGTCGACACGTGGGGATGGCCGTGGGTCTTCTGGATCAATCTGCCGCTCGGCGGAGCGGCGCTCGCGTTCGCGGCGTTCGCGCTGCCGCACGTCGAGAGCGGGGCGGAGCGGGGGCGCATCGACGTCGCCGGGGCCCTCGCGTTCGCGGTCGCCATGGTCTCGCTCGTGCTCGCGGTCACCTGGCTCGGCGATCCCGCCGCGCTCGGCGCCGGCCTCGCGTGCGCGGCGCTGTCGGCGACGGGCTTCGCGGTCTTCGTGCTCGTGGAGTTCCGCGCATCGCACCCGCTCGTTCCGCTGCGCCTGTTCGCCGACCGCCGGATGGCCGCGTCGACCGCTCTCTCCGCGGTCATCGGCGTCGGGCTCTTCTCGGTCACGGCGTACCTTCCGACGTTCTTCCAGATGGCGTACCGCACGAGCGCGACGGTCTCGGGTCTCGTGCCGATCGCCACGGTGTTCGGGATGCTCGTGTCGAGCCTGTTCAGCGGATGGCTCGTCGGGCGCACCGGACGCTACCGGCGCTTCGCGATCGCCGGTCCGCTGCTGGCGTCGTTCGGCCTCGGAGCGATGGCCGTCCTCCCGCTCGGGCTGCCGCTGTGGGTGCCGATGGCGCTCATGGCGCTCGTCGGCATCGGCACGGGCCTCTTCATGAGCCTCGTGGTCGCGGTCGCGCAGAGCTCGGCGCCGCGCTCGGCGACCGGGGCCGCGACCGCCGCGGTCAACCTCGTCCGCCAGATCGGCTCCACGGTGGCGACCGCGATCGTCGGAGGCGTGATCGGCGCGGGCGTGGCCGCCGCCCTCGTCTCCGAGGTCGCCGCGCTCACGCCGCAGGAGGTGCACGCGGCGCCCGCGGCCGTGCAGGACGCCGTCGCCCGCGCGTACGGCGACGTCATGGGGCCCGTCTTCGGCGCTCTCGCGCTCGTCTACCTCCTCGGCTTCGTCATCGCGCTCCTCCTGCCTGCGGGGCGCCTCGCGGACGAGCACGCCCCTGCCCACCCGCCCGCCGCAGAGCCGACCCGCCTCGTCGGGCGCAGCCATCCGATCCCCCAGGCCGCCGCAGGCGGCCCCGCCTCATCCCGCGAGGAGACTCCATGAACGCCCAGCCCGTCATCGCCGTCGTCGGCAGCGGACCCATCGGCTCGACCTTCGCGCGCGAGCTGCTCGAGCGCCATCCGCGCGCCCGTGTGGTCATGTTCGAGGCCGGTCCGCAGCTCACCGCCGTGCCGGGGGAGAGCGTGCGCAACATCCCGTCGCCCGACGAGAAGGCGCGGGCGCGCGAGCTGTCGCAGGGCCCGCAGGCGGGCGCCCTGCGCGAGTCGCTCGGCATCCCGGCCGGAACGGTCGTCGAGGGGATGTTCACGGCGCGGCAGGGCACGCATCTGCTCGACTTCGGCGGGGAGGGCGCCGCGCACGCACGGACCTTCCCGGCGGCCGCGGCCTCGACGAACGTCGGTGGGATGGGCGCCCACTGGACGTGCGCGACGCCCCGCCCCTCCGGCTCGGAGCGCGTCGACTTCATCGACGACGCGGAGTGGGATGCGCTCATCCGGCGCGCGGAGGAGCTCCTGCACGTGCAGAGCGCCGCGTTCGCCGACTCGGCCGTCGGCGCGGCCATCCGCTCGCTGCTCGAGGAGGCAGCGGGCTCCGACCCCGCGCCGAGCACGCTGCCGGTCGCGGGAGACCCGCAGCCCGACGGCACGGTCCGCTGGGCCGGCGCCGACGTCGTGCTCGGCCCGCTCGCCGACCCGGGCTCCCCGCTCGCGGCGCGCTTCGAGCTGCGCGACCTGTCGCTCGTGCGCCAGATCGTCGTCGACGGCGCGCGCGCGACCGGCGTCGTCGTCGAGGACCTCCGCACCCGCGAGACCGCGACGGTCGAGGCCGACCTCGTCGTGGTCGCTGCCGACGCGTTCCGCACCCCGCAGCTGCTGTGGGCGTCGGGCATCCGGCCGCGCGCACTCGGCCGCTACCTCACCGAGCACCCGGTCGTGATCTCGACCGTCGCGCTGTCCGGCGACCAGATGTCGCGGTTCGCCTCGGAGGCCGATCTCGAGGCGGAGCTCGCGCGCCGCGCGGCGAACCCGGTCGACCCCGTCGCCGCCGTCAACCGCATCCCGTTCGCCGAGCCGGGCCATCCGTACTCCCTGCAGGTGATGTACGCCGAGCAGCCCCCCTTCCCGCTCGATGAGAGCCATCCGCACGCCGGCAACCGGTGGGGATACGTCAACATGGGCTACGGGATGCGCAAGCGCCCGCGCTTCGAGGACGGCGTCACGTTCTCGGACGACGAGCTCGACTACCGCGGGCTGCCGAACATGACCATCGAGTACGCGCTCGGCCCCGAGGAGGAGGCCGAGATCGCCGACGCGACCGAGCGCCTGCGCCGCATCGGCGAGGGGCTCGGCGTCTTCATCGCCGAGCCGCGGCTCATGCCCAACGGGTCGAGCCTGCACTACCAGGGCACCACCCGGCTCGGCGTCGCCGACGACGGCACCTCGGTCGCCGACCCGCACTCGCGGGTGTGGGGCTTCGAGAACCTCTACGTCGGCGGCAACGGCACGATCCCGACCGCGACGACGATGAACCCGACGCTCATGTCGGTCGCGCTCGCCGTGCGGGCCGCGCAGGACGCCGCGGCGCGCCTGTAAGACCGCGCCGGCCGATGCGGGGCGTCGGCCGGCGTGTGGGTTCGCCTGTCGTTCGCCCCGGAACGCGGCAGACGGCCATCCCTTGGACGCGGAACGCGGCAGGAGTCTCAGACTCCTGCCGCGTCCTGCGTCGATCCGCGCCCGGTTCGCCGCGAAACGCGGCGACGGCCGAGGCGCCCGAGCGCGGCTATGGCCGAGGTGCCCGCCGGCGCACTCGACGCGGACGAGAAGAAGGCCCAATGTTGGCTTCACGCAAGCTTATGACTATTCTCGACATAAGTGAGCCCCACGACGGGGCGCGAGAGGAGCGAGGATGCTCGAGAAATCCCTCATCCAGTCGAAGGGATTCCGCAACGTCGGCGGAGACCACCCGACCGGATTCCAGCTGCGGGTGCGCAGCCCCTACTACCGCGGCGTCTGGGCGAACCTGCTCGAGGAGCCCACGCTCGTCGTCGACGGCGAGGAATTCGGCGCCTCCGACATCACGTGGGGCCTCCCGAGCGGCGAGTACTCGTTCGCGCAGCTGCGGGAGTCGACGGATGTCCGCTGGCCGCTCGAGCACGCGGCGGTGCTGACGGTGACGAAGGACGGCGGCCTCGCGCCGGGCGTCCACGACGTCTCGTTCACCCTGCGCATGCGCATGTCGTACATCCCCGAAGAGCTCCAGCCGCAGGCCTGGACCGCGACCCGGAAGGCGGTGATCGTCCGATGAGCGCCATCCCGTTCCAGCTGGGCGTCTCGGTCTACAGCTACACCGGCGACTTCGGCGTCGTCATGGACCTCGACGACTGCGCGCGCGACATCGCCGATCTCGGCGCGACCGGAATCGAGATCCTCGGCGAGGGCCATGTCGAGAGCTACCCCGAGCCATCTGCGGCCTTCATCGACGCGTGGCACGCCCGCAACGCCGAGCTCGGGCTCACGCCGACGCTGTACGGGTCCTGGCTCGACACGCGCCGGTTCCCGGGGCGCGGCATGACCGTCGAGGAGGGCGCCGAGCAGCTCGCGCTCGACCTGCGTCTCGCCGCGACGCTCGGGTTCTCGTTCGTGCGCCCCAAGATCGGCGTCGTGACGAGCGACCTCCAGGTCGATCCGATCTGGGACCAGGCCGTCGAGCGCAACCTCGACCTCGCGCACGAGCTCGGCATCACGATCTGCCCCGAGATCCACTGGCCGTCGGTCATCAGGTCGCCCGTGGTCGACGAGTACATCGCGTTCATCGAGCGCACCGGCACCGAGAACTTCGGACTGCTCATCGACACGGGCGTGTTCCAGAAGAGCATGTTCCGCCGCGAGGAGCCCGGCATCACGTCGCAGCTCGGCACGGACGGCGCGCCCGCGTTTCCCGTCGTGCCCGTGGTGCCGGTCTCCGATCTGCGCGACGTCATGCCCTACACGGTGTACTTCCAGGCGAAGTTCCACGAGATCGACGACGAGCTCGTCGACCACCACATCCCGTGGGCTGAGATCATCGACGTCGTCCTCGAATCGGGATACACGGGCTGGCTCTCGAGCGAGTACGAGGGGCACAAGCACCCGTACCGCGCCTCGGATCAGCTGCGCCGCCAGCACGCGCTCATCCGCACGCTCGCGACGGAGCGCCAGGCGGCGGCGCGTTGAGCGTCGTCTGAGGTTCGGATGGTCTCCTCGAGTCATGCGCACCCGCATCGCACTCGAGGAGACCCGTCCGACTGAGGCCCGCGCCGAGCGCGCGACGGCACCCGCCAGCCCGAGGCGGATCGCACCGCCGCGGCGCGCCGCCCTGTGGCTCGGCATCTGGCTCGCGGCGGGTCTCGGCGCGGGCACGGGCGCCCTCATCTACGCGAGCCTCACCGGCCAGGCGTGGATCATGCCGACGGCGATCGGCGTCGCGGCGATCTCGGTCGCCGGGCCCATCCTCGTCGCCGGCTGGCTCATCGGCCGCGCGCTCCGCCGAGGCGCGGGCGCGCTCGGGCTCCTCTTCGCCCTCGGCATGCTCGCCGCCGGCGTCGGCATGGCGGCGTCGCTCGCCGCCGTCTCGGCGATCGGCTGGTCGGCGATGGCTGCCTCCGCCCTGGCGCTCGCGCTCATCGTGCGGTTCTCCGCGCGGCGGGGCGCCCGCGCGACGCGGCGCGACGCGCCCCGCGAAGTAGGGCGCTCCGCCCGCCGGACGCCGGGCCGCCGCTAGTCCGTGAACGACGCGGCCACCGCGGCCGCCTCGCCGGCGGTGAACGCGCACGCGAACAGGTGCGTCCCCGAGCCGACGATCGTCGGCTCTGACCCGTCGGGCAGCACGATCTCGGCTTCGGTCGACGGCGGGATGACGACCTCGAGGGCGAAGGCGTCGTCCTCGAGAGTCCAGGACACCTCCGCGCGACCGTAGGGCGTCTCGTGCGCGGTGCGCGCCCACGTGAGCTCGGGAGTCGGAAGCGGCGCGACCCGGATGCGGCGGTAGCCCGGCGCTGCCGGAGCGAGTCCGCCGACTCGCCGGTGGAGGAAGTCGGCCACAGCGCCGAACGCGTAGTGGTTGAACGATGTCATCTCGCCGGGGTTGATCGAGCCGTCCGGGAGCATCGAGTTCCAGCGCTCCCAGACGGTGGTCGCTCCCATCGTCACGGCGTAGAGCCACGACGGGCACTCCGTCTGCAGGAGGAGCCGCCACGCCGTCGCGGCGTGGCCGGTGTCGGCGAGCGCGTCGAGCACGTGCGGCGTGCCGAGGAAGCCCGAGCCGATCGCGAACCCGTCGGCGGCGACCTGGGCGGCCATGAGCTCTCCCGCGTGCTCCTCCTGCTCGGGGAGCAGGAGGCCGAAGCGGATGGCCAGGGCGTACGCGGTCTGCGACGGGAACGCCGCGCGCCCCGTCGGGGTGACGTACTCGTCGCGGTAGCGCGCCGCCGTGCGGGCGAAGAGGTCCGCGTAGCGCGCCTCGTCCTCGGGGTGATCGAGGACGGCCGCGGCGTCGCGGAGGATGCGCGCCGACAGCGCGAGGTACGCGGTCGCGACCGCCTGCCACGGCAGGCGCGCAGCCCACGGCTGGTCGTCGGGCGCCGCCGCGTCGAGCCAGTCGCCGAACGAGAACCCTCCGCTGGAGAAGTCGAGGGCGTCGCCCGCTCGCGCGGCGATCGCCTCGACCCATCCGGTCATCGACCCCCACTGGCGGCGGAGGATCTCGACGTCGCCGTAGCGCTCGTAGAGCGTCCACGGCACGACCGTCGCGGCGTCGCCCCAGCCGGCCTCGGCCCCGAGCGGCGGCATGTTCGGGTCGACGTCGGCCCACGGGATGTACACCGGCACGTTGCCGTCGTCGTGCTGGTCGGCCGCGAGGTCGGCGAGCCACCCGGTGAGCATCCCCGACGTGTCGTAGAGGTACGCGGCGGTCGGCGCGAAGGCCATCAGGTCGCCCGTCCAGCCGAGGCGCTCGTCGCGCTGCGGGCAGTCGGTCGGCACGTCGAGGAAGTTGCCGCGCATGCCCCACACGACGTTCTCGTGCAGGCGGTCGAGCAGCGGATCCGAGCACGAGAAGGTGCCGACGCGGCGCATGTCGGTGTGCAGCACGACGGCCTCGAACGCCGACGGATCGACGTCGCCGGGCCATCCGCTCACCTCCGCGTACCGGAAGCCGTGGAACGTGAATGCGGGCTCCCACGTGAAGGCGGCGCCATCGCCGAGGACCACATCGGTCGCGCGGGCGCGCCGCAGCGGTCGGGTGCCGAGCTCGCCGTGCTCGAGCACCTCGGCGTGCCGCAGCACGATCTCGCGTGCATCGGCCGGGACGCGCACGCGGAGCCGGCCGACGAGGTTCTGCCCGAAGTCGAGGATCGTCCGGCCGGTCGGCGAGGTGCGCACCTCGACGGGGCGGATGGTCTCGGTGCGGCGGACGGCCGGACCGTCGGGCGCGACGAGGGTCGCGGGGTCGAACGCGACCGTCGACACGGCATCCCACGCAGCGTCGTCGAAGCCCGGCTCGTCCCATCCGGCGATGGCGCGCCGCGCATCGTAGGTCTCGCCCATGTACAGGTCGGCGCGCGTCACGGGCCCGAGGGTCGAGCGCCAGGTCTCATCGCTCCCGACCACCGTGAGCGTGTCGTCGGCGTGCTCGACCTCGAGCTGCACGAGCGCGGCCGTCCGGTCTCCGTAGAGGTCGCGGAGGCCGCCGAACCCGAGGTACCCGCGGTACCAGCCGTCTGCGAGGTGCACCGCGAGGGCGTTGCGCCCCTCGCGCACGAGCTCGGTGACATCCCACGTGCGATAGCGCAGCCGCCGCGCGTAGCTCGTCCATCCGGGGTGGAGCACGTCGTCGCCGACCGGGCGCCCGTTGATGCGCAGCGTCATGACGCCGCGGGCCGTGGCGCGGACGCGGGCGCGCACGATCCCGCCGCGGAGCTCGGCCTCGCCGCGCAGCAGCGCGGCCGGCTCGCCGCCGTCGCCCGTCTCGGGCAGCGCGGGAGCGACCATCCGCGCCTCCCACAGTGCGGAGTCGAGCAGCCCCGTCTCGAGGACGGTCGGCGCGCTCCAGTCCGACGCGTCGCCCTCGGCGCCCCACACGCGCACCCGAACCGAGCGGCGCGCCCGGCTGCCGAGCGCCTCGGCAGGCCAGGGCACGAGCACCTGATCGACCGACTCGACGCGTCCGGTCGTGAACGCGCCCGCGTCGGAGACGATCTCGATCTCGTAGGCGCGCTGCGCCCATCCGGGCTGGTCGGCGTCGACAATCCACGACAGGCGCGGACGCGTCTCGCCGATGCCGATCGGCTCGCGGTGGTGCTCGACGGTCACAGGGCGGGCGGCGATGCTCATGGGGCTCCTGACGGATGGCGGACGACGGCGTCCGCGGATGGTCGTGGTCGGGTCAGAGGGGATCGACGAGGTAGCCGTCGATGACGTCGCGGATGTCGTCGGCCATGTCGACGTCGAAGCCGTTCAGCCAGAGGAGCTCGAGGCCCTCCGTCATCGCGATCGTGCGCAGCGCGGCGGTGCGCGGGTCGACGCCGTCGCGGAGCCCTCCGTCGTCGCGCACCTCGGCGAACGCGCGGGTGACGGCGTCGGCGATGCGCTCGAGGCGGGCGTGGAAGTACTCGTGCGCGGGATGGTCCGGGTCGACCGCCTCGGCCGAGAGGTTGCGGTAGAGCTGCACGACACCGCGCTGGGCGGCCTGCGCGCGGGAGATCTCGACGAGGCCGAGGAGGAAGTCGCGGCCGCGCCGCGCCTCGAGGACGCCCTCGGCGCGCGCGTCGCGCTGCTCGAGAACGGCGCGCAGGAGGGCGATCTTGCCGCCTGCGAAGTGGTGGAGGACACCCGTCTGGGTGATGCCCACGGCTCGCGCGATCTCGTTCACCGAGCTCGCGGTGTACCCGTTCTTCGCGAACACCGCGAATGCGGCGTCGAGGATCTGCGCGCGCCGTTCCGCGCTCTTCCGGTACTCGCCTCGGGGCCCTGCCATGTCAGCACCGTACCAGGATCCGCGCAAAAACATTGAACCCGTTAACTTTTCGTGTTAGCGTCTCCCGCATCCCGGCGACGGGACCCCATCGACGAAGAGACGGCCGACCCGACGGCCCCATCGGCAAGGAAGCCACCATGACCATCCCCGAAGACGCCCCCGCGGCCACGCCGTTCGGCGCGGCCCCCGCCATCACGACCGACACACTGCGCGAGCTCACGCCGACCGAGGCGTTCCGCCAGAGCGTGAAGCGCCCCCGCGGCTTCACGTTCTTCCTCGTCCTCGCGATGGTGGGCGCGGCCGCCGCCCAGATGTCGGCGGCGCTCCTCACCCTCACGCTCAAGGCGACGGAGATCGACGCCGCGACCGCGACGACGACGATCTCGATCTCGAGCGCCGTCGCGGGCATCCTCACGCTGTTCGCGCTGCCCATCGTCGGCACGCTGAGCGACCGCACGCGGTCGCGCTTCGGTCGGCGCCGGCCATACCTCGTCGTGGGGGCGATCGCGTTCGTGCTCGGGGCCATCCTGCTCGTGACGGCACCGAACGTGCCCGTGTTCGTCGCGGCGCACCTCCTCATCACGACCGGATTCGTCGCGGCCAACGTCACGGTCATGGCGCTCCTCACCGACCAGCTGCCCGCCGACCAGCGCGGCGTCGCCACGGCGCTCGTGAGCATGAGCACGCCGATCGGCGCGCTCTTCGGGATGGCCGTGGCGGTGCCGTTCGGGCAGCAGCTCCTCCCGCTCGTGGGCATCCCGACCGCTCTCGCCGTCATCGGGATGCTCGTGCTCGCCGTGGTCGTCCGCGACCCGAAGTGGGAGTTCCCGCAGCCGCCCTTCGACCTGCGAGCCGCGCTGCGCGTGTTCTGGGTGAACCCGCTCAAGCACTCCGCGTTCACCTGGGTCTTCACGAGCCGCATGCTCGTGTTCTCGGGCGTCGCCGCGCTGAACGGATACCAGGCGATCTACCTGCTGCAGAAGCTGCACATGGAGCCTGCAGGACTCGGCACGGCCATCCTGCTCACCGTCGTCGTGAACCTCGGCATCACGATGCTCGTCGCTCCCCTCGTCGGGAAGCTCAGCGACCGCCTCGGCGTCCGCAAGCCGTTCATCCTCGTCGCCGCGGTCATCCTCGCCGTCGGCCTCGTGCTCGCCTCGCTCGCGCCCGACTTCGGGTTCTACCTCGTGGCGTGCACGGTCGTCGGCCTCGGCCAGGGCGTGTACTTCGCGGTCGAGCTCGTGCTCGCGACGCAGGTGCTCCCCGACCCCGACAACCCCGCGAAGGACCTCGGCATCCTCAAGATCGCCGACAACCTGCCCGTGACGATCGTCGCCGCGGCGGCGCCCGCCCTCCTCGCGATCGGCGCGGGGCCCGCCGGCCCGAACTTCGCCGCGCTCTTCATCGCCGGCGCGATCGCCGCGGTGATCGGCGGCCTCGTGATCCTCTTCGTGCGCGGAGCGCGCTGACCTCGGATGGCCGCCCCGCGCGGGGCGGCCATCCCTCCTCGATCGAATCCCGAAGAAAGCAGTGACGACATGACCTCCTTCCCCGACGGCTTCCTCTGGGGCGTCGCGACGGCCGGCCACCAGAACGAGGGCGGCAACGTCCACAGCGACATCTGGTTCCTCGAGAACACGACGCCGACGCTGTTCCGGGAGCGCTCGGGTGAGGCCTGCCGCGCATACGACCTCTTCGAGAGCGATCTCGACATCGTCGCGGGCCTGGGGCTCAACGCCTTCCGATTCTCGGTCGAATGGGCGCGCATCGAGCCCGAGCGCGGCGTCGTGTCGCAGAAGGAGCTCGACCACTACGAGCGGGTCGTGGACGCCGCGCTCGAGCGCGGCCTCGCCCCCCTCGTGACGCTCAACCACTTCGCGTCGCCGCACTGGTTCTCGGCCGCGGGGTCCTGGCTCGCCCCCGACGCCGCGGCCCTGTTCGCCGAGCAGGCCGACCGCGTCATGGCGCGCTTCGGCGACCGACTCGCGGCGGTCGTGACGCTCAATGAGCCGAACCTCGAGCAGCTGCTGCAGGCGGGCGGCAAGCTGCCTCCCGTCGCAGAGCAGCTCAAGCGCGACATGCTCGCCGCGGCCGCGCGGGCGGTCGGCGCCGAGCGCTACTTCGCGTCGAACGTGCTGCCGGCCGAGGCGCAGGCCGACTTCCAGGAGGCGTTCACCGTGGCCCACCGCGCCGCGAAAGCCGCCGTCCAGGCGCGGCGCGCGAACCTCCCCGTCGGCGTCTCGATCGCGATCTCCGACGAGGTCGCACTGCCCGGCGGTGAGGCGCGTCGCGACGCGCGCCGTGCGGCGGTCTACGACCACTGGCTCGAGGTCGCCCGCGACGACGACTTCATCGGCGTGCAGAACTACGAGCGGACCTATCACGACGCGTCGGGCGAGGTCGTCCCCGCTGGGCCGCGCAACGGCATGGGCACGGTCATCGAGCCGGCGTCGCTCGCGGGCGCCGTCCGCTACGCGCACGAGGTGTCGGGCGTGCCCGTGCTCGTGACCGAGCACGGCATCCAGACCGACGACGACGCACAGCGCGCGGCGTTCATCCCGGCCGCGCTCGAGGCCCTCGGCGAGGAGATCGCGGCGGGCACGCCCGTGCTCGGCTACTGCCACTGGACGCTCATGGACAACTTCGAGTGGATCTTCGGCTACGGCCCCAAGCTCGGCCTCGTGTCGGTCGACCGTGACACGTTCGCGCGCACGCCCAAGCCGAGTGCCGCGGTGTACGCGGATGCGGTGCGCGCGGCGCGGGCGGTGCGGGCGGCCGGCTGAGCTGCTTCCGCTCTGGGGGGGGGAGATGGGTTGCCCCGCTCCGGGAGCAGGACAATCCGCCGAGAGCAGGACGATCTTCGCCCGATCGTCCTGCTCTCGGTCTTTTCTCCTGATCCCGGTCTTTCGGTCTTTCTGCGGCGGCGGGCGCGGGCGGGTTGGTAGAGGCCTGAGTGGTCGTGTCTCAGTTTTGGCGGGCTAGCGGGCTGGATTCCCGCAGCGGGTGAGACACGCACGCCCGCGCCGCCGCACATGTGTGTGGGGTGGAGGTGTTGATGTCTCGGTTTTGGCGGGTTAGCGGGCTGGATTCCCGCAGCGGGTGAGACACGCACGCACGCGCCGCCACCGCCGCATGCACGCCCGCGCCGCCGCACGCCCGCGCCACCGCCGCACGCACCGGCGGTCGCGCGTCCCTCCCGGGGTGCCTACCGGCCGAGCACGGCCTCGATGCCGGGCATCGGCCATCCGGTGTACGCCTCGGCGAGGTAGGTGCGTCCGGCCTCCGACTCGACGACCGTGCGGAGCTCCCCGAGCTGGCGCCGACGGTCGAAGTCGCTCGCCTCCGGCTGCAGGTGCAGCATGCTCGTCATCCACCAGGAGAAGTGCTGCGCCTTCCAGATCCGCTGGAGCGCGGTCTCGGGATAGGCGTCGACGAGCGCGTCGTCGCCGTCGGCCAGCGCGCTGCGCAGCGCCTCGCTGAGGAGCACGACGTCGGCGACGGCGAGGTTCATCCCCTTGGCGCCCGTCGGCGGGACGGTGTGCGCCGCGTCGCCGACGAGCACGACGCGGCCGCGGCGCAGCTCGTGGGCCACGAAGCTGCGGAACCGCAGGATGTCGCGCTGGAAGATGCGCCCCTCCTTGAGCGTCGTGCCGGGAACGCGCGCCTGCAGCGTCTCCCACAGCTCGGCCTCGCCGAGCGCATTCGGGTCGGCCTCTGGGTCGCACTGGAAGTACATCCGCTGCACCTCGGGGCTGCGCTGGCTGATGAGCGCGAAGCCCTCGGCCGAGTTGGAGTAGATGAGCTCCTCGGCGCTCGGCGGCGCCTCGCAGAGGATGCCGAACCACGCGAACGGGTACTCGCGGAAGTACCCCGCCCGCTGCCCGCTGACCGATGACCGCGCGACCGAGCGCGAGCCATCCGCGCCGACGATCCAGTCGGCCTCGATCTCGACCGGCGCGCCGGACGCGTCGCGCGCGATGAGGCGGGGCCGATCCGACTCGGCGTCCTCGACGCGCTCTGCCGTGACCTCGAAGCGGAGGTCCTGGCCGGCGGCGAGTCGCGCCGCGATGAGGTCCTTGAGCGCCTCGTGCTGGGGGTAGAGCCACACGGCCCTGCCCGCCGTCGCGGCGAAGTCGATGCGATGGTGCTCGCCGGCGAACGCGAGTTCGATGCCCTCGTGGCGCCGCCCGACGGTGTGCACGCGGTCGGATGCCCCGGTCTCGCTGAGGATCTCGACCGTGCCCTGCTCGAGGATGCCGGCGCGGATGGTCGTCTCGATCTGCTCGCGCGAGCGCTGGTCGATGACGATCGACTCGATCCCCTGACGGCCCAGCAGGTGCGAGAGGAGGAGGCCCGCCGGGCCGGCTCCGATGATGGCGACGCGCGTGCGCTCGGTCATGTCCGTCTCCTTCGACGTGGTCGGGATGGCACGAGTCTCGCGGGCGGGACGGGTTGGCTGCGCGCTTGTTCCCGTTCAACGGGAATCGCGTGCGGTGCGCCGTCAGCGCCGGGACGCGCCGAGCGAAGCGGAGATCCCGGCCGCCGCTGCACGGAGCTCCTCGACCGCGCCGGCGGTCGGCGCCTCGCGCGGCAGGACGACCGACAGGGCCGCGATCACCGGGCCCCGGCCATCCCGCACCGGAACGGCGACGCCGGTCGACACCGACTCGATCGAGCCCTCGGCGACGACGAATCCGTCGCGTCGGATGGCGCCGAGGCGGCGCCGCAGCTCGATCGGGTCGACGACGGTCTCCGGTGAGACCGCGGCGAGCGGCTCGGCGAGCACCCGCTCGCGCTCCTCCTCCGGAGCGAACGCGAGGAGGATGAGACCCGACGACGATGCGTGCAGGGGCAGCCGCCCGGCGACGCGCGTGATGTTGGCGCCCGACGTCGGCGACGAGAGGCGCTCGAGGAAGAGCGCTTCGCCCCGCTCGAGCACTGCGAGCTGGGTGTGCTCGCGGATCCGGCTCTGCACGCGCTCCATGAACGGCAGGGCGACCTGTCGCAGCCGCAGGGCGAGGGAACCGCGCTCGGCGAGCTCCCACAGGCGCAGGCCGAGGCGGATGCGGCGCTCGCCATCCCGCTCCAGCAGCCCCGACGCGACGAGGTCGGCGACCATCCGATGCGCCGTCGACGAGGGCAGGCCGGCGCGTCGGCCGATCTCGGCGGTCGTCTGCACCGTGCGGTCGGTCGTGAACGTCTCGAGCACGCGCACGATCCGCTCGGTGACCGAGTCGCCCGACGGGGAGTTCGCCATGGGGCCATTGTCGCCCGCCGCCCGGGCATGTCTCGCGTCGTGCGTGACCGGAATCGGATGGCTGGGGCGCGTGTGCGCGTGTCGTGCGCAGGGGGCGACTCCTGTCGCACGGATCCGATTCGGGGGACGCAGGGAGGCCATCCGGCCAGGTCTCCATGTCTCGCGTCGTGCGGGTTCGGATGGGCCAGAGGCGCGACAATCGAGACATGGGAGTGGAGGGGGAGGGCGAAGGGGTCCTCACGCGGGCGATGCGCATCCTCGCGTGCTTCACGGCCGACGAGCCCGATCTCAGCGCGACGCGGCTGTCGGAGCAGACGGGGCTGTCGTCGTCGACGCTCCACCGCATCCTCGCGCAGCTCGTCGACCACGGCCTGCTCGCCCGCGCTCCGGGGCGGCGCTACATCGTCGGGCCGCGGCTGTGGGAGCTGGGCGAGCTCTCGCCGCTGTCCCTCCGGCTGCGCGAGACCGCGCTGCCCCACATGCAGCGGCTCTACGAGGCGACCGGCGAGAACGTCCACCTCGCGGTGCTCGACGCGCCGACACCCGAACGCGCATCCGCGCTCTACGTCGGACGCGTGACGGGCCACGGATCCATCCCGACCCTGTCGCGCATGGGCGGCCGCCACCCGCTCCACACCGTCGGCGTCGGCAAGGCCATGCTCGCGCAGCAGGGGGAGGAGTGGCTGCGGCAGTTCTTCCGGGCGCCGCTCGAGCGCGAGACCGTGCACTCCCTCACGTCCGAGGAGGCCGTGCGCGCCGACCTCGCCGCCACCAAGGCCCGCGGCTACGCGGTCGCGCGCGAGGAGATGACCCTCGGCAACATCTCGATCGCCGCGATGCTCGGGCACGTGCGCGGCCTCCCGCCCACGGCGATCGGCGTCGTCGCGCACATCGACACCGCGGATGAGCGGCGCCTCGCGGCTCTCGTGCGGCAGACGGCCGCCGCCCTGACGCGCGAGCTCCGCGACGCGAGCTGACGAGCTCGCTCCGGCCATCCGCCCGGGACACGACGCAGGAGTTCCCGCGCCTTCGCGGCTGCCCGCCCCCGGAATCACGCGGCTCGCCATCCGCGTCGCGCCCGGAACTCCTGCGCTGTGTCCCGCGGACGCAACCCCGAACGCCGCCCGAACGCCGCCCCTCCCGACCGCTCCTCCCACTCACCGGGAGAATCCCGCCCGCCGGCGCGGCGGTCGCGCCACACTGGACCGGCAGCTCGTCGAAGGAGACACCATGACGCCAGAGCAGACCGCGGCGGCCCCCGAGTCGCTGCTCGCCTCGCCCGATCAGGTCAGCCAGGCCGAGATCACCGAGGAGATCCGGCAGATCCACGCCGACGCCGCCGCGCGCGTGGCCGCGGGGGAGAACGTGCCCAGCACGCTCTACGACTTCCCCCCGTACCGTTCGAGCATCCTGCGTCACCCGACGAAGAACCCCAAGCTCGTCGACCCCGAGACGATCGAGCTGTGGTCGCCCGCCTACGGCGAGCGGGATGTCGCGGCGATCGAGTCCGACCTGACGCTGCAGCACGCGGGCGAGCCGCAGGGCGAGCGGATGACCGTGAGCGGCCGTCTGCTCGACGGCTGGGGGCGTCCGATCGCGAACCAGCTCATCGAGCTGTGGCAGGCCAACGCCGCCGGCCGCTACATCCACCAGCGCGACCAGCACCCCGCTCCGCTCGACCCGAACTTCACGGGCGCCGGCCGCACGATCACCAACGCCAACGGCGAGTACTCCTTCACGACGATCAAGCCGGGCCCGTACCCGTGGAAGAACCACGTCAACGCGTGGCGTCCTGCGCACATCCACTTCTCCGTCTTCGGCCGCGGCTTCACGCAGCGCCTCGTGACGCAGATGTACTTCCCGAGCGACCCGCTGTTCGCGCTCGACCCGATCTACAACACGATCCGCGACCAGAGGGACCGCGAGCGGCTCATCGCGACCTACGACCACGACCTCACGGTGCCCGAGTTCTCGATGGGCTACCGCTGGGACATCGTCGTCGACGGCCCCGACGCGACGTGGTTCGAGCCCGAGGGAGACGAGCACTGATGACCCGCAGCGACCTCGGCGAGAAGACGCTCGCCCCCACCGCCGGCCAGACCGTCGGACCGTTCTTCAAGTTCGGTCTCGAGTTCGACGGGATGGCGCAGGTCGCCTTCCCGCACAGCCCCGGCGCGATCGTGCTCGGCGGCACCGTGCGCGACGGCAACGGGCACCCGATCCCCGACGCCGTCGTCGAGATCTTCGGCGCCGACACGGATGGCACGGTGCCGCGTGCGCGCGGAACGCTCCGTCGCGACGGGCATTCGTTCACGGGCTACGGCCGCTCGTTCACGGATGACGAGGGCCACTACGAGTTCTGGACGCGCAACCCCGGCCCCATCGAGGGCAAGGCGCCGTTCTTCGCGGTGGTGCTGTGGGCGCGCGGGCTTCCCAACAAGCTGCACACGCGCATCTACCTGCCGGAGGAGCCCGAGCGCCTCGCGCAGGACCCGCTCCTCGCCTCCCTCGACGAGGGCGAGCGCGCTACGCTCATCGCGACACGCACGTCCGATGGCTACCTGCACCACGACATCCGGCTGCAGGGGGATGAGGAGACCGTCTTCCTTGCATACTGACCCCGACCGCTTCGACGCCGGACTCCTCTCGCCGGTGACCGCCGGGCGCGAGGATCGGGTGTCGGACGCCGCGGTGCTGTCGGCTCTCGTGCTCGCCGAGCGCGCGCTCATCGAGGCCTACATCGCGGTCGGGGCGGTGAAGGACGTCGACGCCGTGCGCGCCGAGGCCGACGCTCTCGGCGTGGCCGACGTGCACGCGCTCGCGCTGGCCGCGGTCGCCGGCGGGAACCCGGTGATCCCGCTCGCGAACGAGCTGCGGATCTTCGCGGGGCCGCACGTCAAGCCGTGGATCCACCGGGGCGCGACGAGCCAGGACATCCTCGACACGGCGCTCATGCTCGTCGCGAAGGACGCCGCGGCGCACGTGCTCGCCTCGCTCGACGCGGTCGTCGGGTCGCTCGAGCACTTCGCGCAGGAGTACCGCGACGTGCCGGCCGCCGCGCGCACCCTCACCCAGCACGCGGTGCCCACGACCGTCGGCCTCCGCGCCGCGAACTGGCTGCGGGCCGTCCGCCGGGCGCGAGCGCGGCTGGCCGCGCTGGAGTTCCCCGCGCAGCTGGGCGGAGCAGGCGGAACGCTCGCCTCGTTCGTCGAGGTCGCGGGGCGCGCCCGCGCGAGCGAGCTGCCGGCCGCCTTCGCGACGGCGCTCGGCCTCGCGGCTCCCGACGGCGTCTGGCACGTCACCCGCTGGCCCGTGACCGAGGCCGGAGACGCGTTCGCGCAGGCGCTCGACGCGCTCGGCCTCATCGCCGCCGACGTGGCGACGCTGTCGCGCACCGAGATCGGCGAGCTCGCCGAGGGCACGGGCGGCGGCTCGTCCGCCATGCCGCAGAAGCAGAATCCCGCGCGGTCGGTGCTCATCCGCTCCGCCGCCATCCGCGCCCCGCACCTCGCCGCGACGCTGCACTCGGCGGCCGGCCTCGCCGTCGACGAGCGCCCCGACGGCGCATGGCATGCCGAGTGGCCCACGCTGCGCGAGCTCCTGCGGCTCGCGCTCGGCGCCTCGGCGCACGCGGTCGACCTCGTCTCGGGGCTGCGGGTCAACCGCGACGCCGTGGAGCGGAACCTCGCCGCGACCGGAGGGCTCATCGTCGCCGAGCGCCTGTCCGTCGCGCTGGGCCCCGTGCTCGGGCGCGATCGCGTGAAGGACATCGTCTCGGCCGCGGGAGCGGGCGGCGACCTGCGTGCGCTCGTCGCGACCGCCCTCGCCGAGGCCGGCGTCGACGGCGTCGACGTCGACGACCTCCTCGACCCCGCGCGGTACACGGGGCTCGCGGGGGCCTCCGTCGACCGCGCGACCGAGGATGCCGCCGACCACTCGCCCCTGACCGAGGAGGAGAGCGCATGATCGCCCTCACCGCCCCCGTCGGCCCCGCCGACGCCCCGCTCGTCGTGCTCGGGCCCTCGCTCGGCACCTCGACCATCCTCTGGGAGAGCGTCGCCCCCCTCCTCGCCGCGCGCTTCCGCGTCGCCCTGTGGGACCTCCCGGGGCACGGCGCCGCGAAGCCGGTCGCGGAGCCCTTCACGGTCGGCGACCTCGCCGACGCTGTGGCCGAGGCAGTCGGCGAGCCCTTCCTCTATGCGGGCGTCTCTCTGGGCGGCGCGACCGGGCTCGAGCTCCTGCTGCGGCACCCGGGCCTCGTGCCCCGCGCCGCGATCGTGTGCGCGTCGCCGCGCTTCGGCGAGCCGCAGGCGTGGCATGACCGTGCAGCGCAGGTGCGCGCGCAGGGCACCCCCGTGCTCGTGAGCGGCTCGGCCGAGCGGTGGTTCGCGCCGGGCTCGATCGCCCGCGTGCCGGTGCTCAGCGGGCGGCTGCTCCACGCGCTGAGCGACGCCGACGACGAGAGCTACGCGCTGTGCTGCGAGGCCCTCGCGCAGTACGACGTCGCCGATCGCCTCGGCGAGATCGCGGTGCCCGTGCTCGCGGTCGCAGGCGCGCACGATCCCGTGTCGCCGCCCGCCCACGCCGAGGCGATCGCACAGGGGGTGCAGGACGGCCGCTCCGCCGTGATCCCCGACGCGAGCCACCTCGCGCCCGCCGAGCAGCCGGCGGCGGTCGCCGAGCAGCTCATCCGCCACTTCGAGGGGATCGCACGATGACCCGACCCGACGGCCAGGGGCTCACCGACGAGGAGCGCTACGACCAGGGGATGGCCGTGCGCCGCGCGGTGCTCTCCGACGCGCACGTCGATCGCGCGACGGCGAATCAGACGCCGTTGAGCGCGGACTTCCAGGACCTCATCACCCGCTACGCGTGGGGGGACATCTGGTCGCGCCCCGGCCTCGATCGCCGGTCGCGCTCGGTCGCCGTGCTCAGCTCGCTCATCGCGCACGGGCATCACGAGGAGCTCGCGATGCACCTGCGCGCGGCCCTCCGCAACGGCCTCACGGTCGACGAGATCCGCGAGGTCATCCTGCAGTCCGCGATCTACTCGGGCGTGCCCGCCGCGAACACGGCGTTCCGGATCGCGAACGAGGTCCTCTCCGACGACGCGTAGGCTCGCGGCGTGACCGGATCGCCGTACGCGCGGGCGCTCGGGGCGCGGATCGACGAGCTCCATCCGACCCTGCGGCGGTACTTCTCGACGATCCCCGAGGGGAGCGTCGGCGTCGGGGAGGGCGTGTTCGACACGGTGGGCACGCCGCGCCGCTGGCTGCATCCCCTGCTGCGCGTGCTCGAGGCGCGCGGCGTCGTGTGGGCCGGCTGGGCGCGCGACGTGCCGTTCCGGATCGTCAACCGGACGGCGGATGGCCGCGCGCTCGCCCGCAGGGAGCTGCGGCTCCCGGGCGGCGACTGGACGATGGTCGACGCCGTCGCGCTGGCCGAGACAGGACGCGTCGTCGATCGGCTCGGGGAGCCCCCGACGCTCGCGGCCGTGTTCGACGTGCGTGTGGACGACGGGGCGCTCGTGCTCGTGAGCCGGTCGGTCGGGCTGCGGTGGGGGCGCCTGCGGGTGCGCCTCCCGCGTCGCGTGGCGCCCGTCGTCCGCCTCCGGGAGAGCTGGGACGACGCGGTCGGCCGCCAGCGCGTCGAGCTGACGGTCGACGTGCCCGTCGTGGGCCGCGTGTACGCGTACCGGGGGACGTTCCGGTACCGGATCGAACCCGACGCCGGCGGGTAGTCTGGCGACACGATGAGGATCACGCGCCGCACCCTGCTCGTCGGCGCCGGCACGGGCGCCGTCGCGATGCTTCTCGCGTCGTGCACGGGCGATCCGCAGCCGGGGCCGTCGACGCCTGCGCCGTCGACGCCGGCCCCGATCCCGACGCCGTCGAACGGCGTGCCGGTGCCCTCCGCCTGGCTGCGCAGCACGTGGTCGGCCGACCCGTACGCCCGCGGAGCGCGCAGCTTCATCGCGGTCGGCGCGACGCCGCAGCACCGGGAGGCCCTCGCGCAGCCGGTCGGCGACCGGGTGTTCTTCGCGGGCGAGGCGACCGACGCCGAGCAGCCGGCGACGGTCATGGGCGCGCACCGCTCGGGCTCCCGGGTGGCCGACGAGGTGCTCGCGGTCGCGGGCCCGGGGGAGCGCCTCGCGGTCGTGGGAGCGGGCATCGCCGGCGCGGTCGCGGCGCGCGCGCTCGCCGACGCCGGTCACGACGTCACGGTGTTCGAGGCCCGCGACCGCGTGGGCGGGCGCCTCCACTCGGTACCCGACGACCCGTGGCCGATCCCGGCCCAGCTCGGCGCGTGGACCTTCGGCGACGACGACGAGGCGTTCCTCGGGCGCCTGCGGCTGCTCGGGATCCCCGACATCGACCTCGACACGGCCACCGGATGGTCGGAGCAGGGCGAGACGGCGACGCTCGCGTTCGACGCGGTGCGCGAGGCGGTCGAACGCGGCAGCGCGGGCGCCGCGGACGTGCCGCTCGAGGCCGCACTGCTCGCGACGGGCGCCGACCTCGACGATCCTGCGCTCGCCGCGTCGCTCGCCTGGCTCGCGGCGACGACGGGCGCGAGTGCGGCCGATGCGTCGTGCTGGTTCCCGCCGCCGCTGCCCGCCGACACGCTGCGCGCGGCGGCGGGCGATCTCGCCGGCCTCGTCGAGGGGCCGCTCGACGACATCCAGGTGACGCTCTCGTCGCCCGTCGTCCGCATCGCGCACGACGACCGCGGCGTGAGCCTGCGCCTCGCGACGGGCGAGGCCCTGTCGTACGACCGGGTCGTCGTCACGGTGCCGCTCGGCGTGCTCAAGCACCAGGGGATCGAGTTCTCGCCCGAGCTGCCGGCCGCTCAGCGGGGAGCCGTGGCGGCGCTCGGGATGGGCGCGATCGAGACCGTGTGGCTCCGCTTCGAGGAGCGGTTCTGGGAGACGGACGCCGCGATCTGGCACCTCGTCGGCGGGACGGGCGCCATCCGCACCTGGTTCAATCTCGCGCCCGCGACGGGCGAGCCCGTGCTCGTCGGCCTCGTGGGCGGCGACGAGGCCGAGGCGTTCGCGGCACTCGACGACGGCGACGCGCAGGCCGCGGCTCTCGAGTCGCTCGGGTTCTTCGCGCCGGCGTCGCCCACGCCCGAGCCGTCCCCGCCCGAGCCGACCCCGTCCGAGCCGACCCCGTCCGCGGGGTAGCGCGGTCTCAGAGCTCGGTGTGGCCGAGGTCGGGCTGCGCGACGAACCGCGCGACCGCCTCGCCCGCGTGCAGCTCGAGCACGGCGATCCGGTTGCCCGTCTCGCGCACGACCGGGCCGGGCACGTACATCGTGCGCTGCGGGCCCCTCGACCAGAACCGGCCGAGGCAGAACCCGTTCACCCACACGACGCCCTTGCCCCATCCGGATGTGTCGAGCAGCAGGTCGCGGCCCGCGGGCGCGTCGAACATCCCGAACGCGACGCCGGGGCCCGCGTGCGCGGCGGATCCGTGTGCGCTCGCGCGGTCGGCCAGCTCGTCGAGGCGCTCCCACGTGAGCGGTGCCGCCTCCCACGCGTCGATCGGCGCGCCGTCGAGCGTCGCGGGACCGATGAGCCCCGTGGGCTCGCCGAGGCGCGGGCCGTAGTTCACCCGCCCCTGGTCCTCGACGAGCAGCTCGAGCACGCCGCCGTGGGGCAGCGCGATGCGCCGCTCGCCGTGATCGCGGCTGAGGACCCCGACCGGCTTCCGGTCGAGGAAGACCTGGGCGCGATCGCGGACCTGGTCGAAAGCGAGCACGCCCGGCGCCTCGATCGGGCGCGTGGCGCGGTACAGCGTGAACCCGCCGAATTGGTCGAGCTCGTCGATCGTCGGCAGGTGGTCGACCGAGGTCTCCGCGCCGAGCAGCTCGAGACCATCCCACAGCGAGAGCGCGCGGTCGAGCGCGACGTCGAAGACGGGCGCGTCGGGCCGGACGGCCGCTGGCTCCTCGTCGGGGACCGGCGCGTACTTCGCGATGACGTCGCGGAACGCGCGGTACTTCGCGGTCGGGTGGCCCGTCTCGTCGAGCGGCGCGTCGTAGTCGTAGCTCGTGACGATGGGGATGTACCGCCCCTTGTCGTTCGCTCCGTTCGTGAATCCGAAGTTCGTGCCGCCGTGGAACATGTAGATGTTCACCGAGGCGCCCGCCGCGAGCAGGTCGTCGAGCTCGCGGGCCGAGTCCTCCGCCGAGGTCGTGTGGTGGTGCTCGCCCCAGCTGTCGAACCATCCGCACCAGAACTCCGAGCACATGAGCGGCCCCGTGGGCTGGTGACGGCGCAGCGTGGCGAGCCGCTCGGTCGCCCGCGAGCCGAACGAGCCGGTGCGGTGCAGGTCGGGCAGGCCGCCCGCGGCGAGCATCTCGTCGGTGGGCTGGTCGACGGTCGTGAGCGGCACGGTGATCCCGATCGCGCGCGTGAGGTCGGCGACCTCGCGCAGATAGGCCGCATCGTCGCCGAACGCGCCGTACTCGTTCTCGACCTGCATGAGGATGATCGGCCCGCCCGCGTCGATCTGCCGCGGCACGAGCACGGGCGCGATCTGCGCGTAGTACTCGCGCACGGCGTCGAGGTACCGGGGCTCGGAGCGGCGCACCCCGGCGCCGTCGCGGAAGAGCCAGGCCGGCAGGCCGCCGTTGTCCCACTCGGCGCAGATGTACGGCCCCGGCCGCACGATCGCGTGCATGCCCTCGGCCGCGACGTCGTCGAGGAAGCGGCCGAGGTCGAGGCCCCCGTCGAGGCGGAACTCACCGCGACGCGGCGCGTGCGCGTTCCACGCGATGTACGTCTCGATCGTGTTCAGCCCCATGGCCCGCGCCTTGCGGATGCGGTCGCGCCACTGATCGGGGTGCACGCGGAAGTAGTGCAGCGCGCCCGCGAGCACGCGGAACGGCTCTCCGTCGAGCAGGAAGTCGTGCTCCCCGATCGCGAACCGGCTCATCGGGGGTCCTCCTCGTCGATCGCGCCGCCGACATCCGTCATCGGGGGCGAACTCCGAGCGTATCGAGCGGATGGCCCTGCGCGCGTCAGGGGCGCCCGTCCGCGTCGCGGATGGTCGGCCGGATGCGGCTCAGCAGCACGAGCCCCGATGCCACGCCCGCGAAGATCGCGAGTGCGATCGCGCACGTGACCGCGAACTCCGCGAAGCCCGACACCTGCCGCAGGTCGAGGAAGTAGTACGGGAACCATCCGACGATCGCGCCGCGCCACATCGTGAAGCCGCCCCACACGAGCGGGTACACGAGCACGAACGGCACGACGCGCCAGGACGCCGCACGGCGGCCGGGCCCGAACAGCCACGCGAGGATGGTCCAGATCGGGAGCACGAAGTGCAGCACGACGTCCGACCAGGGCACGTCGATCCGGATGCCGCGCAGCCCCGCCTGCCAGACGATGAGCGCGAAGGCGAGACCGGCCGTGATCGTCCAGCTGAGGATGAGGGCGCGCGCCGTGGTCAGCCAGGGCGGGTCCTCGTCGTGTCGGAGGGCGATCACCCCGGCGATCGTCGCGAGCACCGTGAAGGCGATGTTCGACTGGATCGTGAGGTACGCGAGGAAGTTCTCACCGGCGATCGTCTGCGAGCTGAGGCCCCAGGCGAGCCGGTGGACGAGCGCGACCAGGCACAGGGCCGCCGCCGCCAGGCGAGACCAGCCGAAAGCCGTCCGTGCCGTCACCCTCGCGTCGTCCTCCCGCTGCGGCGCGGCGTGCGCGCGCCACGGCCCGAGTCTACGGAAGCCGCTTCGGGTCGGCGCGCGCGCCGAGCTCGTCGGCGGCGTCGACGAAGAGCTCGCGCATCCACTGGTGCTCGGGATCGCGGTCGTGCACGGGATGCCACCACATGGCGTTCAGCACGGGCGTCGCGTCGAACGGGAGCGCGAACGTGCGCACCGCCGCCGAGCGCTCCACGATCGGCGCGAGCGCCGACTGCACGATGCCGAGCCGGTCGGTGCCCTCGACGAAGTGGCCGAGGGCGAGGAAGCTCTCGACGACCGCCTCGACGCGGGGCTCGATGCCGAGCTGCTGCAGCTGGCGGCTCGCCGACGTGAACGCCTCGCGCGACTGGTAGGTGAACACCCACGGGCGCTCGGCGAGGTCCTTCATCGTGGCCTGCGAGCCGATGCGCGCGTCGTCGGCGCTCGCGATGCCGACCCAGTCGTCCTGCCACAGATCGGCGTACGGCAGGTCGGTGAGGAAGCCGTGCGGGATGAGCATGGCGTCGGCGGCGCGCAGGCGCGTGGCGGCGTCCTCGACGATGGTCTGGTTGTGGAGCATGAACCGGAAGCGCACGCCCGGCGCCCGCTCGCGGGCGATGCGGCTCACCGTCCGCCCGACCGTCGCGAAGCCGTAGTCCGAACCGAAGATCGCGAACTCGCGCGTGGACTGCTCGGGGTTCCACGCGGCCTGGCTCTCGAAGACCCGACGCGCGGCCTCGAGCGCCGTCGTCGTGTGCTCGGTCAGGCGCATCGCGAGCGGCGTGAGCTCGTACGCGTTGCCGCGCCGCGCCAGGATGGGGTCGTCGAAGTGCGCGCGGAGCCGCGAGAGCGACGCGCTCAGCGCGGGCTGGCTCAGGTGGAGGCGCTCGGCGGCGCGCGTCACGCTGCGCTCGGTGAGCAGCGCGTCGAGCGAGACGAGCAGGTTCAGGTCGAGTCGTGAGAGCAGCGGCTGATCGGGCACGGCGGCGTGGTCCTCGGGTCGGGTCCGCTCGGCGATGAGCGTACCCGGATCGTATCACCGCCGTCGATCACCGGCGCCATCACCATAGCGCCGGTCGATAACGCCTCGATCACGCCGTGAGCACGAGGGCGTCGCCCTGGCCTCCTCCACCGCACAGTGCGACCACGGCGGTCCCTCCGCCGCGGCGCGCGAGCTCGTGGGCGGCGTGCACGACGAGGCGGTTGCCGGAGGCGCCGATCGGGTGCCCGATCGCGATCCCGCCGCCGTGGATGTTCACGATGTCGGACGACAGGCCGAGCTCGCGTGCCGAGTGCGCGACGACGGCGCCGAACGCCTCGTTGATCTCCACGAGATCGAGGTCGGCGACGTCGATGCCCTGCTTCTCGAGGGCACGGCGGATGGCCGCGGCCGGCTGCGCCTGGAGGGAGTTGTCGGGGCCCGCGGTCTGACCCGATGCTCCGATCGTCGCGAGCGCGCGCCATCCCTCGCGCTCGGCCCGCTCGCGCGTCGTCACGACCACGGCCGACGCGCCGTCGGAGATCTGCGACGAGTTGCCGGCCGTGATGCTCCCGCCCTCGGCGAACGCGGGGCGCAGCCGCGCGAGGGTCTCGACCGTCGTGTCGGGGCGGATCCCCTCGTCCCGCGTCACGACGACGGGCTCGCCCCGACGCTGCGGGATCTCGACGGGCACGATCTCGTCGTCGAAGACCCCTGCCTCGGTCGCCGCGGCGGCACGCTGATGCGACAGCGCGGCGACCTCGTCCTGCGCCGCGCGCTCGACCCCGTAGCGCGGGTTGTGGTTCTCGGTCGAGAGCCCCATGCTCACGCCGTCGTACGCGTCGGTGAGTCCGTCGTGCGCCATGTGGTCGAGCACCTCGACCGAGCCGTAGGTCCAGCCCGTGCGCGACCCCATGAGCAGATGCGGGGCGCGCGACATCGACTCCATGCCGGCCGCGACGACGACCTCGGCGTCGCCGACGGCGATCATCCGCGCGGCGTCGATCACGGCCGTCAGCCCCGAGAGGCAGACCTTGTTCACGGAGTGCGACGGGACGTCCCAGCCGATGCCCGCGCCGACCGCGGCCTGGCGGGCGGCGTTCTGGCCCGATCCGGCCGCGAGCACCTGGCCCACGATGACGGCGTCGACCGCGCCGGGCGCGATGCCCCCGCGCTCGAGTGCGCCGCGGATGGCCGCGCTGCCGAGCTGCGGAGCGGTCAGCGACGAGAGCTGCCCGCTCAGCCGCCCCTGCGGGGTCCGGGCTGCGGCGACGATGACGATGTCCTGCGGGTTCATGCTGCCTCCTCCTCGAGGGCGACGATCAGGGCCGGCTGGGTGGCCGCGACGACCTCGTCGAGGGTCACGTCCGGCGCGAGCTCGCGGAGGACGAGCCCGTCCGCGGTCACGTCGATGACGGCGAGGTCGGTGATGATCCGGTCGACGACGCCCCGCCCCGTGAGCGGGAGCGAGCACGCGTCGACGATCTTGGGCGACCCGTCCTTGGCGACGTGCTCCATGAGGACGATGACGCGGCCGGCGCCGTGCACGAGATCCATCGCGCCGCCGGGGCCCTTGACCATCTTGCCGGGGATCATCCAGTTCGCGAGGTCGCCCGACGCCGACACCTGCATGGCGCCGAGGATGGCCGCGTCGATCTTGCCGCCGCGGATCATCCCGAAGCTCAGGCTCGAGTCGAAGAAGGCCGCGCCCGGGAGCGTCGTGACGGTCTCCTTGCCCGCGTTGATGAGATCGGGATCGACGGCGTCCTCGGCCGGGTAGGGCCCGACCCCCAGGATGCCGTTCTCGGACTGGAGCACGAGCGTCACGCCGTCGGGCACGAAGTTCGGGACGAGCGTGGGAAGACCGATGCCGAGGTTCACGTACTCGCCGTCGTGGAGCTCGCGTGCGGCGCGCGCGGCCATCTGGAAGCGGGTGAGTGCCATGTCAGTTCCCCTCGGTCGCGACGGTGCGCTTCTCGATGCGCTTCTCGATGTCGGTGCCCACCTCGACGACCCGGTGCACGAACACGCCGGGCAGGTGCACGGCGTCGGGGTCGAGGGCGCCGGGCTCGACGAGCTCCTCGACCTGCGCGATGCACACGCGGCCCGCCATCGCGGCGAGCGGGTTGAAGTTCCGGGCCGCCTTGCGGAAGACGAGGTTGCCGTGTCGGTCGCCCTTCCAGGCGTGGACGAGCGCGAAGTCGGTCGTGATGGCCTCCTCGAGCACGTACTCGCGCTCGCCGAAGGTGCGGACGTCCTTCGAGGGCGAGGCGACAGCGACCGAGCCGTCGGCGGCGTACCGGCGCGGCAGGCCGCCGTCGGCCACCTGCGTGCCCACGCCCGTCTGCGTGTAGAACGCCGCGATCCCCGCGCCGCCCGCCCGCAGCTTCTCCGCGAGCGTGCCCTGCGGAGTGAGCTCGAGCTCGAGCTCGCCGGAGAGGAACTGCCGCTCGAACTCCCTGTTCTCGCCGACGTACGACGACGTCATCTTGCGGATGCGGCGAGCGCCGAGGAGCACGCCGAGCCCCCAGTCGTCGACGCCGCAGTTGTTCGAGACGATCGAGAGGTCGGTGGTCCCCTGCGCGAGCAGGGCCTCGATGAGGGCGATGGGGTTGCCCGAGAGCCCGAAGCCGCCGACCGCGATGCTCGCGCCATCCGGGATGTCGGCGACCGCCTCGGCCGCCGTCGGGATCTGCTTGTCGATCACGTCGTGTCACTCCCTCGTCCACCGTCGCGCGCGGCGCCTTCGCCGCTGTCGTCCCTTCGAATCTAGCGCGCGGCGGGGGAGCGGGAGGGGGCGATATCAGCGATCCGAATGCCGGTCATCGGCCGCGCTGAAGAGCGCGCACGCGGCCCGTCGAGTCATAAATCAGAGTGATGCCGAGGATCGAAGAATTCGGGTTCCCTGATAGTCCCGATGGCCGGAGAGTGGATGCAGACCTACCCGAGAAGGGATCGAAGATGATCAAACTGCTTTCGCATCTGTCCTACGTCGCCATCACGACGCCCGACGTCGAGGCGTCGGTGAAGTTCTACGAGGAGCAGGTCGGCCTGCAGGTCGTCGACCGCATCGACGGCGCCGTCTACCTGCGCTGCTGGGGCGACTACTACCGCTACAGCGTCGTCGTCGTCCCGGGCGACGAGCCCGCGCTCGAGACCGCCGCATGGCGCACGACGAGCCCCGAGGCGCTCGAGGAGGCCGTCCGCCGGCTCGAGGCCGAGGGCGTCGAGGGCGAGTGGTTCGAGGGGCACGCGATCGGCCGCGCCTACCGCTTCGTCGGCCCGCAGGGGCACCGCATGACGCTGCACTGGGACGTCGAGCACTACGTCTCGGGCGCAGACCAGGCGTCGATCTACCCCGACCGCCCGGCGCGCCGCTCGTCTCACGCGGGCGCCCCGCGCCAGCTCGACCACGTCACGATCGCGGCGCGCGACGTCGACGCGTTCGTCGAGTGGTACGTCCGCGTCCTCGGCTTCCGCTTCATGGCGCGCACCGTGCTCGACGAGGCGCCCATCTCGGTGTTCAGCGTGCTGACGACCAACGAGAAGTCGCACGACCTCGGCGTCGTGCTCGACGGCTCCGACCGCGACGGCCGCATCAACCACTACGCCTTCTGGGTCGACACCCGCGAGGAGCTGCTCATCGCCGCCGACGTGCTCATGGAGAACGGCACGCCGATCGAGTACGGCCCCAACATCCACGGCATCGGCGAGCAGACGTTCCTCTACTACCGCGAGCCCTCGAGCCTGCGCATCGAGCTCAACACGGGCGGCTACCGCAACTACGTGCCGGACTGGGAGGCGAACACGTGGCGCCCCTCGCAGGGCTCGAACAACTTCTACCGCAACGGCGCGATGCCGATGTCGATGACGGAGTCGTTCCCGCCCGCGAACGGCCCGTCCGCCACCGAGGAGGGCGTGCCCGACGAGATCAAGGAAGCCGTGCTCAACCCCTACGCCGTCCAGGGCCGGGGCTGACGCCGACGGAACGCGGGTCGCGCACGCGACCCGCGTTCCCGCGTCCCCAGGGCCGGACTCCGGCCATCCGCTTCATGATGAGGAGATGACGATGACGTCGCACCCGCGGCTCGACAACCGCTTCGCGCTCGCGCGCTACCGTGACGGCGCGGAGGTGCGCCTCGGTCTCGTGGCCGGAGATCGCATCCGGCCCGTGGGGCCCGATGAGCTCGGCGCCCCCGACCTCAACGCGTTCCTCGCGGACGCCTTCGCCGGCTGGGAGCGGATGGCCGCGCTCGCCGAGACCGACGGCCCATGGCAGCCGCTGGACGAGGTCGTGCTCACGGCGCCGGTCGAGCCGCGCCAGGTGCTGCAGACGGGGGCGAACTACCGTCAGCACGTCATCGAGCTCGTCGCGGCGGGGCTCACGAACAACACCGACCGCACGCCCGCGGAGGCGCGCGCGTTCGCGGCCGACATGATGGACGAGCGCGCCGCGAGCGGCGAGCCGTACTTCTTCATCGGCCTGCCCGCGTGCGTCGTGGGCGACGACGTGCCGCTCGCGCTGCCGCCCTACAGCGAGGTGCACGACTGGGAGCTCGAGCTCGCCGTCGTCATCGGCCGCGAGGCGTTCCGCGTCTTGCGGGAAGACGCGATGGAGCACGTCGCGGGCTACACGATCGTCAACGACATCACGACACGCGACCTCGTGTTCCGCAAGGACATGAAGGAGATCGGCACCGACTGGTACCGGTCGAAGAACGCGCCCGGCTTCCTGCCGACCGGGCCGTTCCTCGTGCCGGCCGGCCTCGTCGACGAGAAGGACGCGCGCGTGCGCCTCGAGCTCAACGGGCAGACGATGCAGGACTCCTCGACGAGCGATCTCCTCTTCGACATCCCCGCGCTCGTCTCGGCGGCGAGCCAGACGATGCCGCTGCTCCCCGGCGACCTGCTCCTCACGGGCAGCCCCGCGGGCAACGGCCAGCACTGGAAGAGATTCCTGCGCGACGGGGACGTCATGACCGGGGCGATCTCGGGCCTGGGCGCCCAGGTCGTGCGCTGCGTCGCCGAGGGGACCGCGCGATGACGCCGACCGACGATCCGCAGGAGCTCGACCGCGCCGACCCCGCCGGCCACATCGCGGCGGCGGCCGAGGCGTACCGGAACTGGGGGCGCTGGGGCGAGGACGACGTCGTCGGCACGCTCAACTTCATCGACGACGCCAAGCGGCGGACGGCCGCCGGCCTCGTGCAGGACGGCCTCGTCGTCTCGCTCGCGCAGTCCTTCGACATGGACGGACCGCAGAAGGGATGGCGGCGCCGCACGAACCCCGTGCACACGATGCTCGACACCGGCACCGACGCCGAGCGCGGCGCCCAGGGCTTCCCGCACGGGATCGGGGGCGCCGACGACGTGATCGCGATGCCGCTGCAGTGCTCGACGCAGTGGGACGGCCTCGGCCACATCTTCGACCGCGGCTTCGCGTGGAACGGGCGCCGCGCGGGCGATGTCGTCACGAGCGACGGCGACCTCGTCACGGGCATCGAGCACACGGCCGACCGGCTCGTGAGCCGCGGGGTGCTGCTCGACCTGGGGGCGTTCCTGCGACCCGAGACGGGCGAGCTCGAGGACGGCTACGCGATCACGGCCGCCGAGCTCGACGCGTGCATCGCCGCGCAGGGCCCGACGAGCGGCGTGGGCCGCGGCGACATCGTGCTCGTGCGCACCGGCCGGCTCGCACGCGCGCGGCGCGAGGGCTGGGGCGACTACGCGGGCGGCCCCTCGGCCGGGCTGTCGTTCACGACGGCCGGATGGCTGCACCGCTCGGAGATCGCGGCGATCGCGACCGACACGTGGGGCTTCGAGGTGCGCCCGAACGAGTTCGACGCGGCCTTCCAGCCCCTGCACCAGGTCGTCATCCCCAACATGGGGCTCACGGTCGGCGAGATGTGGGATCTCGACCGGCTGGCCGACGCGTGCCGGGAACGGGGACGATGGGAGTTCCTGCTCACCGCGGCGACGATCCCGATCACGGGCGCGGTCGGGTCGCCGGTCAACCCGCTCGCGATCCTCTGACCATCCGACATCCGCGGGCCATCCGCATCAGACACATCCGAGAACGAGGAGGTTCTTCCATGACCGCAGTGACGAAGGTCGCGATCGCCGGGTGCGGCGCCGCCAGCATGGCCGCCGCGATCCCGCTCGCCGAGGCCGGCGTCTCCGTCGACGTGTACGAGCTCAAGCCCGAGCTGTCGGCGCTCGGCTCCGGGATCACGCTGCAGGGCAATGCGCTGCGCGCTCTCGGCCGCCTGGGGGTGTGGGAGCAGGCCGCAGCCCAGGGCTACCCGTTCGAGGGGCTCACTCTGCGCGCGCCGGGCCCGGACGCGCCCGTCATCGCCGAGCTTCCCGAGGTGAAGACCGGCGGCCCCGACTTCCCCGCCTGCATGGGCATGTACCGCCCCGACCTCGCGCGCATCCTCGTCGAGCGCGCCGAGTCGCTCGGCGTGCGCGTGCACTACGGCGCGAAGGTCACCGGCGTGCGCGAGACCGAGGGCGGGGTGCTCGTCGACGTCGGCGGCGCGCCCGTCGGCGAGTACGACCTGCTCATCGGGGCCGACGGCATCCACTCGACCGTGCGCGAGCTGATCGGCATCGAGACCCAGCCCGAGCACACGGGCATGGGCATCTGGCGCGCCTTCGTCCCGCGGCCGGCCGAGGTCACGCAGAGCCAGCTGTACTACGGCGGACCCGCGTACATCGCCGGCTACACGCCCACGGGCGAGGACACGATGTACGCGTTCCTCGTCGAGGACGCGCAGGATCGCTTCGGCGTCGCCCCGGCGGAGGCCGTGGAGATCATGAAGGGGCTCTCGGCGGCCTACGGCGGCCCGTGGAACGCCATCCGCGAGAGCCTGTCCGAGTCGAGCCGCATCAACTACACGTGGTTCACGGCGCACATCCTCGACGGCGCGTGGAACCGCGGCCGCACGGTCGTCATCGGCGACGCGGCGCACAGCTGCCCGCCCACGGTCGCCCAGGGCGCCGCGCAGGCGATGGAGGACGGCATCGTGCTCGCGGAGCTCCTCATCGCCGCCGACGCCGTGGACCAGGGCCTCTGGGACGCGTTCCACGCCCGCCGCGTGCCGCGTGCGACCGCGGTCGTCGAGGCGTCGGTGCAGCTCGGACGCTGGCAGCTCGAGCACAACCGCGACGCCGACGCGGCCGGCCTCATCTTCGGCGTCGCGCAGCAGATGGCGCAGCCCGCATGAGCGGCGCGATCGACGTCCACGCGCACCTCCTCCTGCCCGCACTGCAGGAGGAGGTCGCGCGTCGCGACCCCGATGGCTTCGCAACCGCGAACGCGCTCGACGCGCGCCGCAACGGGTCGGAGAGCCTGGCCGCATCCGGGCGCATGATCGGCGCGCGCATCCCTCTGCTCACCGACCCGGCCGCGCGCATCGCCGCCATGGACGAGCAGGGGGTCGCGCAGCAGTGGGTGAGCCCGTCGCCGAACCACTTCCATCCGTGGGCCGACGAGGAGCTCGGCGTGTGGATCGCGAAGGAGGCGAACCGGCAGATCGCGGCGCACATCGCGACTGCCCCCGACCGCCTCCGCGGGCTCGGCACCGTGCCGCTGCAGCACCCATCGCGTCTCGTCGAGTGCCTCGACGACGCGGTTCTCGCGCACGGGCTGCTCGGGGTCGAGATCTCCTCGTTCGCGGGAGACGTCGAGCTGTCGGACGAGCGGCTCGAGCCGTTCTGGGCCCGCGCCGCCGAGCTCGGCGCGATCGTGCTCCTGCACCCGTTCGGATGCTCGCTCGACGAGCGACTCGACCGGTTCTACCTCTCGAACACCGTGGGGCAACCGACCGAGAACGCCGTCGCGCTCTCGCACCTCATCTTCGCGGGCGTGCTCGACCGCCATCCGGAGCTGCGGATCGTGGCCGCGCACGGCGGGGGCTACCTGCCGACGGTGATCGGCCGCTCGGATCGCGCGTGGGCGGTGCGCCCCGAGGCGCGGGGCTGCGCCGAGCCGCCGTCGACGTACCTGCGCCGGCTCTGGTTCGACACGGTCGTGCACGACGAGCGCACGCTGCGCGCGCTCGTCGAGGTCGCGGGGGTCGACCGCGTCGTGCTCGGCAGCGACTTCCCGTTCGACATGGGGCTCGACGACCCCGTCGGCTTCGTGCAGGGGGCGGGGCTCGCGGATGCCGATGCCGTGATCTCCCGCACGGCGGACACGCTCGCCGCGGGCGTGCATAGGGCGGATGCCGCGAGCGCTCCGATCGCGGAGGCGCGGGCATGAGGATCGGGCGGTGGACGCGCGCCGGCCGCGAGGAGGACGGCTTCATCGAGGACGCGGGGGTCATCCCGTTCCCCGACGCGCTCACGGTGGGCGACGTGCTCGCCGCAGGGCTCGGGGCGCTCCCCGCGCTTCGCGAGCGCGCGGGCCATCCGGTCGCGCCCCTTGCCGACGTGACGCTGCGCGCGCCGCTGTCGCCGGCCTCCGTGCGGGACTTCGTCGCGTTCGAGGAGCACGTCGAGGGGGTCAGCGCGTCGGTCGACGGCAAGAGCGAGGTCGTGCCCGAGTGGTACCAGGCGCCGACCTTCTACTTCACGAACCCGCACACGATCGCCGGTCCCGGCGAGACGATCGCCCCGCCCGAGACGCAGCGCCTCGACTTCGAGCTCGAGGTCGCCGCGGTGCTCGGCGGCGCAGGTGCGAACCTCTCGCCGGCCGAGGCGGACGCCGTGATCTTCGGCTACACGATCATGAACGACTGGTCGGCCCGCGACCTGCAGTCGCGGGAGATGAAGGTGCGCCTCGGGCCGTGCAAGGGCAAGGACTTCGCCACGAGCCTCGGCCCGTGGATCGTCACGGCCGACGAGCTCGAGCGCTTCCGCGACGAGGACGGCTTCCTCGCCCTGCGCGCCGAGGTGTCCGTCAACGGCGAGCGGTACGGCGAGGATCTCGTGTCGAACATGGGATGGCCCTTCGCCGAGCTCGTCGCGTACGCCTCGCGCAATGCGCGCGTCGTCCCGGGGGATGTGCTCGGCTCGGGCACCGTCGGCAACGGCGGCTGCCTCGGCGAGCTCTGGGGGCGCGGCAGCACCCTGCCGCCGCTGCGCGAGGGCGACGAGGTGCGGATGACGGTCGAGGGCATCGGCGAGCTCGTGGGGCACGTCGGCGCCCCCGTCCCGGCCCCGCCGATCCCGCCCGCCCGTCCTCGGTCGCGAGCCCGGGCGCGCTGAGGGGCGCGGCCGGGCGCGTGTTCGCCGCGTTTCGCGGCGAACAAGGGCGTGATCGCCGCGAAACGGGGTGAGCCTCCTCGACCCTTGCCGCGTTTCGCGGCGATCCGGGCGCTGATCGCCGCGTTCTCCGGCGACCGAGGGGATCGGCGTCCCGGGTTCCGCCCGCGACCGTCGCCCTGGCGGCCGAGGGGCCGTCAGACCCGCTTCGCAGCGCGGCGCGCGCCCTCGCCGAGCGCCTCGAGCTTGGCCCACGCGATCTGCTCGTGGACGCGGCCGCCCAGGCCGCAGTCGGTCGCGGCGATCACACGGTCGGGGCCGACGATGCGCGCGAAGCGCTCGATGCGCTGCGCGACGAGGTCCGGATGCTCGACGAGGTTCGTCGAGTGACCCACGACGCCCGGCACGAGGACGAGGTCGTCGGGGATGAGATCCCTGTTCTCCTCCCACACCGCCCATTCGTGCTCGTGGCGCACGTTGGCCGCCTCGAACGAGATCTGGCCGACCTTCGCGCCGAGCACGGTGCGGAGGATGTGCTTGAGCTCAATGTCGGTCGTGTGAGGCCCATGCCAAGAACCCCAGCACAGGTGCAGGCGCACCTGCTCCCTGGGCAGTCCGGCGATGGCCTCGTTGATCGCGTCGATGCGGATCTGCGTGAACGCGAGGTAGTCCTCGACGCTCGGCTCGGGGTTGATCTGGTCCCAGTTCTCCGCGAGCGACGGATCGTCGAGCTGCAGGATGAGACCGGCGTCCGTGATTGCCCGGTACTCCTCCTTCAATGCGTCTGTCCACGCGCGGATGTGCTCGAGCTCGGTCGCGTAGTAGTCGTTGCGCACGCGTGCGGCGGAACCCGGCGCGATCGCCGTGAGGAATCCGGTCTCGCCTTCGCCGAGCGCGTCGGCGAGGTGGCGGACATCCGCCGCCGTCGCGGCCTGCCCGCGGTACGAGATCGGGCCGGTCGTCGTGGGGAACGCCGTGGCCGTCCGTCCGGTCTCGACGCCGTTCTCCGGGTCGTGGTACACCTCGGCGAAGGCCTGGCGGTCGCGGCGGTCGAGGAACGACGTGAGCACGATGTTCCCCGGCTCGGAGCGGCGGGGCGGCTCGTTGAACGCGTTCACCTCGGTGAGCGAGAGGCCGTCGACGCGCTGGAACGAATAGCCCCACCACGCTCCGTAGTCGACGGGGCTCGACATCGCCTTGCCGAACTCGCCGTCTCCCGGCTGCGTGATCCCGACCGCGCGCTGGCGCTCGACGACGTCGCGCACGGCCTCAGCGACGAGCGCCTCGTACTCGGGCGTCGACGTGAGCGTGAAGCCGTCCTCCTCGAACGTGCGCGCGGCGTTGGCCTCGATGAGGGCCTTCGTGCGCGGCAGGCTTCCGGCGGTCGTCGTCTCGATGGTCGTCATGCTGCTCCTCGCTCCTTCTGCGGGCGTGCCCGCCGTCGCGACGGTATCGCGAGCACGGTGCGACTTCCGCATCGCATGTCGAAGAGTGACGGATGCTCGGCGCCGGGCCGTGGGCCGCGGGCCGACTCCCAACCGCGACTCCGGGTCCCGCCCCCCGACCCCGTACGCGCAATCGGATGGCTGGGGCTCGTGTGCGCGTGTCGTCCCCGGCAGGCGACATCCGCACCACGGGTCCGACGCGGCGTGCGCCCGGGGCTCGCGCGGCGGACATCCGCTCGCTATACTGGCCGTATAGCGAACATGCGTTCGCAGAGCGAACCGATCGAGGAGGAACCGGTGATCGACAAGACCGTCGCGAGCGTCGAGGACGCCGTCGCGGGGATCGCGGACGGCGCGACCGTCATGATCGGCGGCTTCGGGCGCGCCGGACAGCCCGTCGAGCTCATCGACGCGCTCATCGCGCACGGAGCCCGCGACCTCACGATCGTGAACAACAACGCCGGCAACGGGGACACCGGCCTTGCAGCGCTCCTGGCGGCGGGACGCGTGCGCCGGATCGTCTGCTCCTTCCCTCGTCAGAGCGACTCCTGGGTCTTCGACGGTCTGTACCGTGCGGGCGAGATCGAGCTCGAGCTCGTGCCCCAGGGCAATCTCGCCGAGCGGATCCGCGCCGCCGGCGCGGGGATCGGCGCCTTCTTCTCGCCCACGGGCGTGGGCACGCAGCTGGCGGAGGGCAAGGAGCACCGCGACATCGACGGGCGCACGTACGTCCTGGAGTATCCGATCAGGGCCGACGTCGCGCTCATCAGCGCGCACCGCGCCGACCGCTGGGGCAACCTCGTCTACCGCGAGACCGCGCGCAACTTCGGGCCGATCATGGCGACGGCCGCCACGACGACGATCGTCCAGGTCGACGAGGTCGTCGAGCTCGGAGCGCTCGACCCCGAGATGGTCGTGACCCCGGGTCTCTTCGTGGACCGCGTCGTGGCGGTCGGCGAGCGCGCGTGGCTGCGCGACGGCGTCTTCGTCGGAGGCGTCGACATCGAGGGACGCCCGCTCGCCGAGGAGGCCGCACGATGACCACCCGCATCAGCCGCGACGACCTCGCGGCACGGATCGCCGCCGACATCCCCGAGGGCTCCTACGTGAACCTCGGAATCGGCGCGCCCACCCTCGTGGCGAACTTCCTGCCATCCGATCAGGAGATCATCCTGCACACGGAGAACGGCCTGCTCGGCATGGGCGAGGCCCCTGCCGCCGACCGCGTCGACCCCGACCTCATCAACGCGGGCAAGCAGCCCGTGACCGCACTGCCCGGGGCGGCCTACTTCCACCACGCCGACTCGTTCGCGATGATGCGCGGCGGGCACCTCGACATCTGCGTGCTCGGCGCGTTCCAGGTGTCGGAGCGCGGCGACCTCGCGAACTGGTCGACCGGCGCGCCCGGGGCCATCCCCGCCGTGGGCGGCGCGATGGACCTCGCGATCGGCGCGAAGCAGGTGTTCGTCATGACCGACCTGCTCACGAAGCAGGGCGCGTCGAAGCTCGTGGCCGCCTGCACGTATCCCCTCACGGGCGTCGGCTGCGTCACGCGGGTCTACACCGATCACGCGGTGTTCGATGTGACCGACGAGGGCTTCCGCGTGCGGGAGCTCTTCGGCGACAACACGATCGAGGGCCTCGAGTCCCTCACCGGGCTCTCTCTGCAGGAGGTGGCGGCATGACCGCGAGCTTCGTCTACGACGCCGTCCGCACCCCGTTCGGGCGCGCGGGTGGAGCGCTGTCGGGGGTGCGGCCCGACGACCTCGCCGCCGTCGTCATGAGGGCGACCGTGGACCGCACGGGTCTCGACCCCGCACGGATCGACGACGTCGTGTTCGGCGACGCGAATCAGGCCGGCGAGGACAACCGCAACGTCGCGCGCTTCGGTGCGCTGCTCGCGGGGTTCCCCGTGACGGTGCCCGGCGCGACGGTGAACCGGCTCTGCGGCTCGTCGGTCGAGGCGGTCATCCAGGGCTCGCGCGCGATCGAGGCCGGCGATGACCGGATCGTGCTCGCGGGCGGGGTCGAGTCGATGAGCCGCGCGCCGTTCGTCGTGGAGAAGTCGGCCAAGCCGTTCCCGGCGGTGGGAAACCAGACGATGTGGAACACGTCGATCGGATGGCGGATGGTCAACCCCGCTCTGCCGCGGGAATGGACGATCTCGAACGGCGAGAGCGCCGAGCTGCTGGTCGAGACCTACGGCATCTCGCGTGACGACCAGGATGCCTTCTCCGTGCGCAGCCACGAGCTCGCGGCCCGCGCGTGGGCCGAGGGTCGCTACGACGCGGAGATCGTGCAGGTCGACGGGCATGAGCTCGGCCGCGACGAGGGCATCCGCGACGGCTCGACCGTCGAGAAGCTCGGCGGCCTCAAGGCGCTGTTCAAGCAGGGCGGCACGGTCACCGCGGGCAACTCCTCGTCGATCAACGACGGGGCGTCGGCCGTGCTCCTCGGCGCCGAGGGGGCCATCGACGCCGAGCCGCTCGCGCGCATCGCCGGCCGAGGCGTCTTCGGAAACGAGCCGCACCTCTTCGGCGTCGCGCCGGTCGAGGCGGCGAACATCGCCCTCCGCCGAGCGGGGAAGACGTGGGCCGACGTCGACCTCGTCGAGCTCAACGAGGCGTTCGCCTCGCAGAGCCTCGCGTGTATCCGTCAGTGGGATATCGACCCCGAGCGCGTGAACATCCACGGCGGCGCGATCGCGATCGGGCATCCGCTCGGCGCCTCGGGCGGACGCATCATCGGGCACGCCGCGCATGAGCTCAAGCGCCGGGGCGGGGGAGTGGCGGTCGCCGCTCTCTGCATCGGCGTCGGGCAGGGGCTGGCCGTCGTCCTCGAGCGCTGAGCCGCAGCCGTGCGTGCGCGGGACCGGGGGTCGTGCATGTCTCGGTTGGCGTGGGAATGGAGCCCGGATGGCCGCACCGCGTGAGACACGGAAGCCCCGCCACCACCCCCATGTCTCATTCCACGCGGGTTTCCGGCCCGGATAGCCGCACCAGGTGAGACATGGAAGCCCCGGCACCACACGGAAGCTCCGCACACCACCCCCCTGTCTCATTCCACGAGGGTTTCGGGCCCGGATGGCCGCACCGGGTGAGACACGGGGTGGTCCGGAGGGCGATAGGGTCGCGGGGATGAGCACGAACGACGTCGAAGAGGCCCGCGGCGACTTCGTCCAGTCCTTCGCGCGCGGCCTCGCGGTCATCCGCTCGTTCGACGCGGAGCACCCGAGCCTCACCCTGAGCGAGGTCGCCGCCCGGACGGAGATGACCCGCGCAGCCGCCCGGCGGTTCCTGCTCACCCTCGAGACGCTCGGGTACGTCCGCAGCACGGGGAGGGAGTTCGCGCTCACCCCGCGCGTCCTCGAGCTCGGCTTCAGCTACCTCTCCGCACTGTCCCTGCCCGAGATCGTCCAGCCCCACCTCGAGCGGCTCTCGCGCGAGGTCGACGAGAGCGTCTCGGCGGCCGTCCTCGACGGCGGCGACATCGTCTACGTCGCGCGCGTTCCGACGCGTCGGATCATGAGCGTCGCGATCACGATCGGCACCCGCTTCCCGGCCTACGCCACGAGCTTGGGCCGTGTGCTGCTCGCGCACCTGCCGCAGGATGAGCGCGATGCCCTGCTCGCGGCATCCGCTCTCGAGCCCCTCACCGAGCGCACGATCACCGACCGATCGGCCCTCGCGCGCCGGCTCGACGAGGTTGCGGCCGCGGGATTCGCGATCACGGATGGCGAGCTCGAGTCGGGCGTGCGATCGGTCGCGGCTCCCGTGCGCGGCCGGGATGGCCGGGTCGTCGCCGCGGTGAACGTGTCCGCGAGCGCCGCGCGCGTTCCGATCGAGCGCCTCCGGGACGAGCACCTCCCGCGGCTGATCGCGGCGACGCAGGCGATCGAGGCCGATCTGCGTCTCGTGTGAGCCGTCACCTCATGCGCATGCGGGAGAAGCGAATGGCGCCGATCGCGCGGGAACGCGATGCTGGAGACGCCGCACTGCCGGCATGACTGCGAAGGAGCACCATGAAGCACGAGCGCATCGCCCTCCACGACGGACGCGACGACGTGACCCTCACGACGTACGTCCTCGACGACTCCCCGGAGCTGCTCGACGGGCGCGCCCGTCCCGCCGTGCTGATCCTGCCCGGGGGAGCGTACATGGGCTGCTCCGATCGCGAGGCCGAGCCGGTCGCCCTCGCGTTCGCTGCGCTCGGGTATCACGCGTTCGTGCTGCGCTACTCGGTGTACGGAGCGGGCGGGCCGCTCGACTGGAACGTCGATGCTCGCGCGATGGAGCCCCGCGCGCACAGCGTCTTCCCGAACCCGCTCATCGACGTCGCCCTCGCGATGAAGCACATCCGGTCGCGGGCGGCGGAGTGGCTCGTCGACGCCGACCGCATCGCGGTCGCGGGGTTCTCCGCCGGCGGCCACAACGCAGGCATGTACGGCACGCGGTGGCATGACGCCCTCGTCACCGAGGCGGTCGACGCGACGCCGGACGAGCTGCGGCCTGCCGCGCTCATCATGGGCTACGCGCTCAGCGACTACCGCTTCCAGCACGCCCGTCTGGATGCCATGCCGCCCGCGGAGCGCGCCGTCCGCGAGATGGCCGCCGTCGCGTACTTCGGCGAGATCGACCCGGCGCCCGAGCTGCTCGACGCGGCGAGCCCCGCGCTGCACGTGAGCGCGCAGACCCCGCCGACCTTCCTGTGGCACACGGTCGCCGACGCGCTCGTGCCCGTCGAGCACTCCCTCCGGTTCGCATCGGCATGCGCCGCGCACGGCGTGCCCTTCGAGCTCCACGCCTTCGAGGCGGGCCAGCACGGCCTCTCGCTCGCGACGCGCGCCACCGCGTCTGCCGAGCCGATGATCGACGACGATGCCGCGCACTGGGTGCCGCTCGCGGCCGCGTGGCTGGCCAAGCGCTTCTCCGTCGAGCTCCCCGCGGCGATGCCCTGGGAGTGAGCCGGACAGCCGTCAGCTCGGCAGCGACGGATGGGCTGAGGTCGGGTGGCGCGGGATGAAGAGCGAGAGCGCCACCGCGACCGCGGCCGCGATGATCGCGAGCCAGTAGCAGACGTCGAACGCCTCGCGCGTGGGGATGGTCGCGCCCCCGACCTCGACGCTCATGGCCGCGAGCACGCCGCCCATGACGGCGGAAGCGCTCGACGTCCCCACCGAGCGGAAGAGCGCGTTGAGGCCGTTCGACGCCCCGGTCTCGTCGGCGGGAACGGCGCGCATGATGATCATCGGCATGGCGGCGAACGTGAACCCGATCCCGACGCCGATGAGGAGGTTCGCCACGAAGATGTGCCAGATCTCGCTCGACCACAGCAGCACGAACACGTAGGCCAGGACGATGAACGACGCACCGCCCGTGAACAGCGGCCGCGGCCCGATCGTGCGCTCGAGCCATCCGGACAGCGGCGAGATCACCATCATCACGAGGCCCGCGGGCATGACGATGAGCGCGGCGCCGACCATGTCCATCCCGAAACCGGACCCGGTCTCCGTCGGCAGCTCGAGCATCTGCGGGAACGTCACGTTCGACGAGAAGAGCGCGAAGCCCATCCCGATCGCGGCGATGTTCGTGAACAGCACCGCCGGACGAGCCGCGACGCGCAGGTCGAGGAGCGGGTCGCGCGTGCGCAGCTGGTACGCGCCCCACACGCCGAGCACCACGAGCCCGCCGATGACACTGGTGAGCGCGGCGGGCGACGTCCATCCCCATTCCGCGCCGCGGGAGACGAACAGAAGCAGACCGGTGAGCCCGAGGGCGAGGCCGATCGCGCCCACCACGTCGAGGCGGCCCGGCGCTCGCAGGATGTCCTCCGGCACGTAGACCAGGACGAGCGCGAGCCCGACGACGCCGAGAGCGGCCGCGAGCCAGAACAGGGAGTGCCAGTCGGCGTTGAGCGCGAGGTACGCCGCGACCGGCATGCCGACGGCTCCGCCGACCCCCATCGTCGCGCTCATGAGCGCAACGGAGGTCCCGAGGCGGTCGGGAGGCAGAACATCGCGCATGATCGCGATGCCGAGCGGCACGACGCCGGTCACCGCTCCCTGCAGGGCACGGCCGATGATCACCCCGACGATCGAGCTCGAGAGGGCAGCGACGAGGGAGCCCACGATGAGCAGCGCGAGCAGGACGACGATCACCCGCCGCTTTCCGTACATGTCGCCGAGACGCCCCGAGATGGGCGTCGCGACGGCGGCGACGAGCAGGGTGATCGTGATGACCCACGACGTGTCCTCGCGCGACGCGTCGAGGAGCGTCGGCAGCTCGGCCTGGAGCGGCACGACGAGCGTGAACATGAACGCGGAGCACAGGCCCGCGAACGCGAGCACGGCGACCGTGAGCCAGCGCGGCGGGTGGGCGAGCCTGCTTCGGGGTCTGTCGTCGTCGCGCACCTTCTCCACCCTAGGCTCCGCTCCGGACACGGGCTCCGCCTAGGGTGAGGACATGATCACGCCCGACTGGATCCCGCACCGGCGCGCCTCGGACGGCGAGCTCGTGGGCTGGGTGCGTCCGGATGGCGACGGCTGGGTCGCCGTGTCGCTCTTCGGCGCCGATGTCACGAGCTCGGTCGACTGGCTCGAGGCGGAGGAGGCGCTCGAGCACCAGGGCCTGTCGTGGATGGCGGATGTGTGGATGCTGCGCCGGCCGGATGGCCGCGACGTGCGCGTCCGCCTGGTCGAGTTCTCTCCCGATCGGCTCGAGGGCGGTGTCGTCGCTCCCGGACGCATCGTCGTGAAGACCGACGACTTCGGCGCGATCGACGTGCCCTATGAGCTCATCGAGCTGCCGTGGCCGCCGCCGCGCGACCTCCGCCCGCTCACGACGGGCGAGGGCGGAAGTCCCTGGGGCTGACCTGCGCGGCTCAGCCCGGGAGCGCGTCGAGCAGGGGCCTCGGGTCGGGCGCCTCGTCCGTTCCCTGGAACGCGACGGCGTCGGCCCCGGCGTCGACGAGCTCGCCGATGCGGTCGGCGATGCGGTTCTCGAGCGCATCGGCCCGAGGGTCGATCTCCGTGTAGACGCGCACGCGGGCGCGGCCTCCGCGCCCTGAGGCCTCGCGTCCCTCGTCGATGATCCCCCGTGCGCGGCGGAGGCCTTCGACGTCGATCGAGGCGTCGAGCAGGACCGAGTCGCCGATCTCTCCGGCCAGGCGCAGGGTCTTCGGCCCGCTCCCTCCGATCGTGATCTCGGGCGCGGTGGCGGGCGGCCATCCGAGCGAGACGCCGTTGAGCTTCACGTACCGCCCGGCCACGTCGACGGTCTCCCCGTCGAGGAGCGAGCGCACGGCGCCGACGTACTCGCGCAGCAGCGTCAGGGGCGACGCGACCCTCGCGCCGACCTGGCCCATCCACGGGAGCACGCCGTGGCCGAAGCCGGCGATGAACCGGCCCGGCGCGAGTCGCTCGATCGTGGCGACCTCCATCGCCGCGAGCGCGGGGTTCCGCAGCGGCACGGGAAGCAGGCCGATGCCGACCTTCAGCCGCTCGGTCGCGACGAGCGCCGCCGTCGCGGTCGCGAGGCCGCCTTCGAGGAAGCAGTCCTCCCAGAGCCACAGCTCCGCGACCCCCGCGGCGTCGGCGGCACGCGCGACGGCGACGAGCTCCTCGGGCGGGGACTGGGGACGGAACACGATGCCGATCGGGGGAGAGGACGCCGCAGCCGCTGCCATGCCCCCATCGTGCCATCCGCCCCGGACATCGGCGCCCGCCATCCGCCCTCCATCGGCACCCGCCATCCGCATCCTCGCGTCGGTGTCGGCGCCGCGTGCCATCCTGTTCGCGTGAGCACTTCCCCCGAGCCCGGCACTCCGGGAGGGACCCCCGAGCGGCCCGCCGTGTTCTTCCGCGACGCCGCGGAGTTCCGCGCGTGGCTCGAGCGGAACCACGAGACCGCGACCGAGCTGTGGATGGGCCTGCGGCTCGCGCATGTGCCCGACCGCGGGCTCACGTGGGGCGATGCCGTGATCGAGGCGCTGTGCTTCGGATGGATCGACTCGGTCTCGCAGAGGATCGACGACGACTCGAGGCGGCAGCGCTGGACCCCGCGCAAGCGCGGGAGCACCTGGTCGCGCGTCAACATCGCGCACGTCGAGCGGCTGCTCGCGGAGGGGCGGATGCACCCCGCCGGGATCGCGGCGTTCGAGCGCCGCACCGAGGCGCGCACCGGAACGTACTCGCACGAGAATCCCGAGGCCGAGCTCACGGCCCCGCTACAGGCGATCGTCGACGCCTCGCCGGGCGCGGTCGCCTTCATCGCCGAGGCGACGCCGGGCTACCGCAAGGCCGTCCGCCACTGGATCATGTCGGCGAAGCAGGAGACCACGCGCGAGCGCCGGGCGCGTCAGCTCGTCGAGGACTGCGAGGCGGGGCGGCTCGTGCCGCCGCAGCGGCCCGGCGCGACGCCCGCGTGGCTCGCGCGCGCCGCGGCAGCGGCGCAGGCGGCCCGGTGACGCCTCCCGCCGTCAGCGGATGAGCGCTGCCCGCGGCACGCGACGGCGGGCCGGGGCGCCGAAGCGCGCGAGCACGAACGCGACCCACGCCGTCGCGGCGATGACGATCGCGGCGACGGCTGACCAGAGCACCACGGGGTCCGACACGGCGAGCGTGGGGATGAAGCGGCCGGGGACGAATGCCGCGAACGCGCCGGCGGCGAGCGCACCCAGCCAGGAGCCCACCATGTTGCCGATGTGCGAGCGCACATTTCCGCGGCGGATGGCGATCACGCCGAGGGTCGTGGTGGCGAACGTGAAGATCGCGAGCGCGTGGAAGACGGTGAAGCCGCCGATCGTGTAGATGAACATCCCCGAGACGCAGACGAGGTACATGGCGATGACCCACGTGCGGCCGAGGGCCTTGTGGGCGCGGTCCTTGCGACGACGGAGGATGTTGACCGGCGCGAGGAGGATGACGAGCGATGCCGCGATCGCGTGGATCGGGATGAGGAGCGCGTGCGGGTCCATGCTCACAAGATGGAGTCACTATCCAATGCGGCGCATCCTGGATAGCGCCGCGCCGCCGCGCTATCCGAGGAGGGGCATGAAGCTCCGCGAGCTGGCCGCGCGCACCCGCACATCGACCGCGACGCTCAAGTTCTGGATCCGGGAAGGGATCCTGCCGCCCGGCGAGCTCCGCAACCAGACCACCGCCGTCTACGGCGAGGGGCACGTCGAGCGGATCGCGCTCGTGCGCACGCTGCGGGAGGAGTTCGACCTGCCGATCGCGCGGATCCGGGCGCTCGTCGTGCGCATCGACGACCCCGGCGTCCCGCTCCTGGACATCATGGAGGAGTGCCAGCTCATCGCGACGGGGCTGCGCGCGGGCGACGCCGGGCAGGACGCGCGCGTGCCGAGGCTGATCGCCGATGTCGGATGGCCCGACGCGACGAGCGTCGCGCGCGACGCGCTCTCCGCGGCCCTGCGCGATGCGGAGGCGGTCGGCGTCACGTTCCGGCGGGAGACCCTCACCCGGTACGCGCGGATGCTCGCCGAGTTCGCCCGTGAGGACATCGCGTCCATCCGCACGGACGGCACCCGGGATGCCGTCGCGCGAGCGCTGCTGCAGGGCGCGGCGGCCCAGACGCGCGTCCTCGTCGCCCTGAACCAGCTCGCGCACACGTCTGCTGCGATCTCAGACGCGCTCGCCCGCGCGGAGGCGGGCGGCGCGGCGCCCGGCGCGGGTCCGGCGGAGGCCGACCCCGCCGGACCCGCGGACTAGGATTGAGGGGGTGCCCGGATCCCGTCGCGGAACCGCTCACGGCGCCCTCGCCCCCTTTCCGACCATTGGAGCCACCGTGGCCGAGCAGTCCCGCCTCGACAAAGTCATCGCCCTCGCCCGTCATCGCGGGTTCGTGTTCCAAGCGGGCGAGATCTACGGCGGTTCGAGGTCCGCGTGGGACTACGGCCCCCTCGGCACCGAGCTCAAGGAGAACATCCGCCGTCAGTGGTGGCAGACGTTCGTGCGCGGCCGCGGCGACATGGTCGGCCTCGACTCGTCGATCATCCTGCCGACGAAGGTCTGGCAGGCGTCCGGTCACGTCGCGACCTTCACCGACCCGCTCGTCGAGTGCCTGCAGTGCCACAAGCGCCACCGCGAGGACCACCTCATCGAGGCGTACGAGGCCAAGAAGGGTCGTGCCCCCGAGAACGGGATGGCCGACATCGTGTGCCCCGACTGCGGCACGCGCGGCCAGTGGACCGAGCCGCGCTCCTTCTCGGGCCTCATGAAGACGTACGTCGGCGTCGTCGACGACGAGTCGGGCCTGCACTACCTGCGGCCCGAGACGGCCCAGGGCATCTTCGTGAACTTCGCGAACGTCGTGACGGCCGCGCGCAAGAAGCCCCCGTTCGGCGTCGGCCAGGTCGGCAAGGCGTTCCGCAACGAGATCACGCCCGGCAACTTCATCTTCCGCACCCGCGAGTTCGAGCAGATGGAGATCGAGTTCTTCGTGCCCCCGGCGGAGGCCGGCGAGTGGTTCGAGCACTGGGTCGACGCGTGCTGGAACTGGTTCGTCGACCTCGGCATCGACCCGACGCACATGCGCAAGTTCGACGTCCCGGACGGCGAGCGCGCGCACTACTCCGACCGCACGATCGACGTCGAGTACGAGTTCGGCTTCGCGGGCAAGGGCTGGGGCGAGCTCATGGGCATCGCCAACCGCACCGACTTCGACCTGTCGAACCACATCGAGCACTCCGGCTCGAACCTCTCGTTCTTCGACCAGGCTTCGGGCGAGAAGTACGTGCCGTACGTCATCGAGCCGTCGTTCGGCCTCACCCGCTCGATGATGGCGTTCCTCGTCGACGCGTACCGCGAGGAGGAGGTGCCGAACGCGAAGGGCGGCACCGACACCCGCACCGTGCTGCGCCTCGACCCGCGCCTCGCCCCGGTCAAGGTCGCCGTCCTCCCGCTGTCGCGCAACGAGCGCCTCTCGCCGCTCGCCCGCGAGGTCGCCGATCAGCTGCGGGTCTCGTGGAACGTCGACTTCGACGACGCCGGTGCGATCGGCCGCCGCTACCGCCGTCAGGACGAGATCGGCACGCCGTTCTGCGTCACCGTCGACTTCGACTCGCTCGACGACCGCGCGGTCACGGTCCGCGACCGCGACACGATGGGCCAGGAGCGCATCCCGCTCGAGGGCCTGCACGCCTACCTCGCCGAGCGCCTCCGCGGCGCCTGATCGACGCAGAAGCGCCCCGTCCGGCCGAGCGGGTCATCCGGAGCCGGACGGGGCGCTTCTGCGTGTCCGCCTTCAGGCGCGGGCGCCGGGCCGGGGGATCTGCAGCACGGCGAGCACGGCCAGCACCGCGGCGCCGGCGTAGAGGTAGAACGCCCCGGGGTAGGCGGTTCCGGCCGCGACCATGAGCCCGGTCGCCCAGGGGCCCACGATCGCGCCGAAACGGCCGATGCCCGAGGTGAGCCCGATGCCGGTCGCGACGAGGGCGCGCGGATAGACGTGCCCCGCGAATGCGTACATGAGGGTCTGGGCGCTGAAGACGAAGACCCCCGTGACGAAGATCGCCGTCGTGAGCAGGAGCTGCGAGTCGAACGGGATCGACAGCACGACGAGGAGCACCGCTGCGGCGCCGAACCAGATCATGCCGACGCCCTTGATGCCGCAGGCGTCGGCCGCGAAGGCGCTGATGACGAGCCCGGCGATGGCCCCGAGGTTCAGCACGAACAGCATGATGAGCGAGTCGGCGACCGGGTAGCCCGCTGCGCCCATGATCTTCGGCAGCCACGCGTTCAGGCCGTACACGAGCACGAGGCCCATGAACGTCGCGACCCAGAGTCCGATCGACGAGCGCACGTAGCGCGGCTTCAGGACGTCGGCGATCGACGTGCGCTCGGCCTGCGCGCGCAGCTCGGCGGGGGCCGTCTCGGGCAGCCGCAGCCAGAGCACGGCGAAGAGGACGACGCCGAGCCCGCCGCCGAGGTAGTAGAGGAGCGACCACTCCGCGCCGGCGAACCGCCCCGCGAGTGAGGCGAGCACCGCCCCGAGGTGGTAGCCGATCAGGGGATGTTGTTCGCGAGCGCGCGCCGCCCCGTCGGAGCGACCTCCTGCATCATCGCGAGGGCCACGGGCATACAGCCGCCGAGCCCGAGGCCCGCGATGAGCCGGCTCGCGCCCATCCACAGCGCGTCGGGCATGAGCGGGAACGCGATCGTGAAGACGGAGAAGACGGCGACCGCGATGAGGAGCGGTGTGCGGCGGCCGAAGCGGTCTGCGATGCGCCCCATCATCGCCGCGCCGAGCCCGACTCCGACGAGCGAGACCGTGTTCACGAGGTTCATCTCGCCGACCGAGAAGCCCCCGATGGCGGGATCGGTCAGCACCGGGATCGTGGCGCCCAGGGCGACGATGTCGTACCCCTCGAACACCACGATGAGGAAGCAGAGGATGCCGATCCAGGTGCGGCTGCGGGTGCGCGCGGATGGCGCGGCGGTCTCGGTCATGACGTCGTCGTCTCCTCGGGTCGTCTCGTCGCGCCCCCGTGCGCGACGATGCACCGGGACATGCTGTCAGAGCCCCGCCGCGGAGCAGGGCCGTTCTCCCGGTGAGTGGGATTCAGCGCAGCCCGGTGAGCGCTCGCGCGCCGTCGTCGGGCCCCTCGGCGGTGCAGCCGTGTCGCGCGACGCCGTCCTCAGCTCGTGACTTCCAGGGCCATCCCCTCGCTTCCGCCCGCCGCGGCCCAGGCGAGCGAGCGCTCGAGAATGCCCCGGAGGATATCGAGATCGACGTCAGCCAGGCTCTTCAGATAGAGGCATCCCGCGCCGGTCGTGTGCGGTCCGAGCTGGGCGAGCGCCTCCGTGTGGGCCGCGATGCCGTCGAGCAGGTAGACGGTCGTCGCGGCCCGCCGCGGCGCGAACGCGAGCAGCGCGGTCTCGCCCTCCGTCCCCGTCGCATAGCGGTAGCGGCACGATCCGAATCCGATGATCGTGCCCCAGCGCACGGGCTCGCGGCCGGACACCTCGCGCATGAGGTCGACGAGCGTGTGGGCATCGTCTCGGCGGCGTGCGGGGATGACCGCGGCGAGGAGCTCCTCGACGTCGCCGCCGGTCGGCTGCATCAGGCCTTCGCCTTCGCGGCGGCCTTCATCGCCCGCTTGTGCTCGCGCACCTTGGCGAGCGACTCGGGGCTCGTGATGTCGGCGACCGAGCGGAACGAGCCCTCCTCTCCGTACGCGCCAGCGGCCTCGCGCCATCCGGAGCCGTCGAAGCCGCACTGCTTGCCGAGGAGCGCGAGGAAGATGCGCGCCTTCTGGTCGCCGAATCCGGGCAGGGCCTTCAGCCGCTTCAGGACCTCGGCGCCCGAGGGGTCACCGCGGGTCCAGAGCTGCGCGGCATCGCCATCCCAGTCCTCGACGATCGCGCGGCAGAGCTGCTGCACGCGCTCGGCCATCGAGCCCGGGTAGCGGTGCACGGCCGGCGTCTGGCGGAACGCCTCGACGAGCGCCTCGGGGTCATGCGACGCGATGGTCGCGGCGTCGACCGCGCCGATCCGCTCGCGGATCTTCTCGGGCCCCGCGAACGCCGTCTCCATCGCGACCTGCTGGTCGAGGAGCATGCCGATGAGGAGCGCGAGGGGGTTCTCGCTGAGGAGCGTGTCTGCGGCGTCGTCGCCCGTGATCGTGAGAGCCATGCTCCCTATGGTCTCAGGCCGGGCCGCTCACCGCGGAGACCGAAGCGCGGCGCGGGACAGAGCGCAGGAGAATCGAGCGGATGGCTGCAGCGCGTGCGCGGGATCGTGCGGATGGTCGACGGTGCGGCCCGCGGATCTCCTGCAATGTGTCCCGGGGGAGGGGTCAGGAAGTCTCGGAAGGGGTCAGGAGGCCTGCGCGTCGCCCGTGAACGGGCAGACCGGCGCCTCGGCCGCGGCCGCAGCGGGGCGCGCGTCGATGCCGAAGAGGGTCTCGAGCGCGTCGAAGACCTCGTCGGAGCGTCCCTCGGCCGCGAGCTGACCCGCACGCGCGGTCGGCGTGTGCAGCAGGACGCCCACGAGGTGGCGCAGCGCCTGCTCGACCTGCTCGCCGTCGCCGCGACGTCGGGCACGGTCGACCTCGGCCTGGGTGAGCTCGAACACGTGCTGGCGCAGCGCGACGATCGCGGGCTGCGCGCTCTGCTGGCGGCTCGCGAGGTGGAAGCGCGCCGCGGCGTCCTGCACGATCGCGCGCGCGGCTTCGGTCGCCTGGAGCTCCTCGAGCGGCGCGTGGAGGCGGATGGTCTCGAGGTCGAGCAGCGTGACGCCCGGCACGGTCGCGACATCGGGGGCGACGTTGCGCGGCATGCCGAGGTCGATGATCATCGCGGCGCCGTCGAACCCGGCGCCCTGCAGGAGGGCCGCGTCGATGACCGGCTCCTCGCGCGACGTGCAGGTGATGACGAGGTCGGACGACGCGGCCACCGCGGCGAACTCGTCGCTCGCGACGCTGAGCAGGCCGTGCTTCGCGGCGAAGCGCGCGCCCCGGCCGGAGGGCGAGTGGACCGTGATGTCGGTCACGCCGTGGTCGCGCAGGGCGGCGAGCGTCGCGGCGGCGTAGGAGCCGGTTCCGACGAGCAGCGTGCGCTGGGTGGTCCAGTCGGCGATGCGGCTGCCCGCGAGGTCGAGCGCCAGCCGCACGAGCGAGCGACCTGCTCGGCCGAGCGCCGTGCCGTTCTTGACGCCCTTCTGCGTCTCGGTCGCACGCTGGAAGAGGCGCTCGAGCTCGCTCGAGGTGGTGCCGTGCTCGCGCGCTTCGTCGAGGGCGCGGCGCACCTGGCCGCCGATCTCGCCCTCGCCGACGATGACCGACTCGAGTCCCGAGGCGACGGAGAAGAGGTGCTCGGCGACCTTCGTGCCCGCCGTCACCTCGCAGGCGCCCTCGAGGTCTTCGGGCGTGACGCCCGTGGCCGCGCGGATGGCCTCGTGCGCGGCGGCGAGGCCGGCCTCGCGCGCGGCGCCGGACGGCACGTCGAGGTCGATGTACGCCTCGAAGCGGTTGCACGTCGAGAGCACGACCGTGCCCTTGACGTCCTCGCTGTGGCCCGCGATGAGCGGGGCGACGGCGGTCGTGTGCGTGCTCAGGCGCTCGAGGAGATCGAACGGCGCGGTCTTGTGACTCGCAGACAGGCAGAACAGCACGACAGCCATTCTACCCCGCGTAAAAGTCTCTTCTGAATGATTCATGAAAAGGAAGGGTTGCCTAACCGGCGCTTTCCGCGACTCCGAAGGCGCGGATGGGAGGATGGGGGCATGCCTTCCCCCGATGCGCCGCTGCTGCGCGCCCTGCGCGGCGAGCGCCCCGACACCGCTCCGATCTGGTTCATGCGACAGGCGGGCCGCTCGCTTCCCGAGTACCGCGAGCTCCGCGTCGGCACGCGCATGCTCGACGCGTGCCTCACGCCCGACCTCGCGGCGGAGATCACGCTGCAGCCCGTGCGGCGGCACGGGGTCGACGCGGGCATCTTCTTCAGCGACATCGTCGTGCCGCTCCGGCTCGCCGGCATCGAGGTCGAGATCGTCCCCGGGCGCGGGCCCGTCTTCGCCGATCCCGTGCGCACGCGCGCCGACGTCGACCGCGTGACGGCCATCGACCCCGCAGAGGTCGCGGCGGCCGCCGAGCCCGTGCGCGCCGCGGTGCGCGCCGTCGTCTCGGAGCTCGACGGCGCCGGCACGCCGCTCATCGGCTTCGCGGGGGCGCCCTTCACGCTCGCGGCCTATCTCGTGGAGGGCGGGCCGTCGAAGGAGCACCTGCGCGCCCGCGCCCTGATGCACGCCGACCCCGGCGCGTGGCACGCGCTCGCCGGATGGCTCGCGCAGGTCTCGCGCGCGTTCCTCCAGGCGCAGATCGAGTCGGGCGCCGCGGCCGTGCAGCTGTTCGACTCGTGGGCGGGCTCGCTCGCGCCATCCGATCTGCGCGCATTCGTGCTCCCGCCCTCGACGGCCGCCGTCGAGGGCCTCGACGTGCCGGTCATCCACTTCGGCGTCGGCACGGGCCCCGTGCTCGCCGACATGTGCCTCGGGGGCATCGCGTCCGCGGTCGGCGTCGACTGGCGCGTGCCGCTCGACGAGGCCGCGCGCACCGTCGGCGGCGAGACGACCCTGCAGGGCAACATCGACCCCGCCCTGCTCGCCGCGCCCTGGGAGGTGCTCGAGGAGCACGTCCGCGACGTGCTCGAACGCGGGCGCGCTGCCCGTGCGCACATCGTCAACCTCGGCCACGGCGTCCCGCCGGAGACCGACCCGACGGTGCTGACGCGCATCGTCGAGCTCGTCCACTCGGTCTGATCGTCGGAGGAGGCACACCGTGACGGAGCAGCTCGACGAGCTCTACGCCCACGCTCATGAGAAGCACGTCGTCGTCGTGGGCGGCGGCGTCGCGGGCCTGATCGCCGCGTGGGAGTGCGCCAAGGTGGGCATGCGCGTGACCGTGCTCGAGGCCGGCGAGCGCCCGGGCGGCGTGCTGCGCTCGGCCGAGGTGGGCGGCGTCGTCCTCGATCTCGGAGCGGAGAGCTTCGCGACCCGCGGCGGGCACGTCCGCGCGCTGATCGACGAGCTCGGGCTGTCGGACGACGTCGTGGCGCCGGGCACGGGCGCAGGGGGCGCGTGGGTCGCCGGCGTGCCCGGCGTGGGGGCGGCCCCGCTGCCGAAGGGCGGCGTGCTCGGCATCCCCGCCAACCCCTTCGCGGACGACGTCCGACGGATCCTCGGCTGGGGCGGCGCCTGGCGCGCCTACCTCGACCGGCTGAAGCCCGTGCTCACGATCGGCCACGAGCACAGCCTGGGGCGCCTCGTGCGGTCGCGGCTCGGCGAGAAGGCCCTCGATCGGCTCGTCGCGCCCGTCACGACCGGGGTGTACTCGGCGCATCCCGACGACATCGACCCCGACGTCGCGGCGCCGGGGCTCAACGCGGCGCTCACCCGCACCGGATCGCTCACCGGCGCCGTCGCCGACCTCGCGGGCGCGCGCACGTCCGCTCCGGGAGGCGCCGTGCTCGGTCTGCGCGGCGGGATGGCGCGGCTCGCGGACGCGCTCGTCGAGCGTCTGGAGGTGCTCGGCGCCGAGGTCAGGACCCGCGCCGCCGTCGACGGGCTCGAGCGCGCGGGCGCGACCTGGGCCATCCGCCTCGCGGCGCGCGAGGAGCGCGACGAGGACGTGAGCGACGCCGCTGTCGACGACGGGCCGATCGAGGCGGACGTGGTCGTCGTCGCGATCGGCGAGGCAGGCGCACGTCGCCTCCTCGCGCCGCACGTGACCGGCCTGGCCGCCGAGCCGGCACGCCCCGGCCCGGTCGTCGAGATCGTCACGCTCGTCCTCGACGCCCCCGAGCTCGACGCGAAGCCGCGGGGGACGGGCGTGCTCACCGTCCCCGGATCGCACCGTGCGAAGGCCCTCACCCACGCGACCGCGAAATGGCAGTGGGTCGCGGAGGCCGCCGGCGCGCACCGTCACGTCGTCCGGGTCTCGTTCGGCACCCAGAACGAGGAGCCGGCGACCGCGGGCCTCGACGACGACGAGGCGGCGGCCCTCGCGCTGGAGGAGGCGAGCGCCCTGCTCGGCGTCGCCCTCGCACCGCATCAGCTCGCGGGCGCCCGGCGCGAGCGCTTCCTCCAGGCGCAGCCGGCCGCGACCGTCGGACTCAAGGCCGCGACCGCGCAGGCGCGCGCGGCCATCCAGACCGCTCCCGGCATCGGCGCCGTCGGCGCCTGGCTCGCCGGGACGGGACTCGCTCAGGTCGTGCCCGACGCGATCGCGGAGGCGGAGCGCGTGCGACGCCGCGCGCTCTTCTCGTGACCTGACCCGGGTACACCCGCGGGCGCTCTCGCGCAAGGCGGATGCCGAAAGCGGCATACACGGTTACTGTGGGACACCAGGGCAGCACCCGAAACGACGTGAGGAGAACCCGATGCGGGGGAAGCTGGGACTCGTGATCGGCCTCGGAGTGGGCTACGTGCTCGGCACGCGAGCCGGCCGCGAGCGCTACGAGCAGATCAAGGAGAAGGCGCAGGAGGTGTGGGAGCTCCCCATCGTCCAGGCGCAGGCCGAGAAGGCGACGAAGCTCGCCAAGTCGAGCGCGCTCGCGATCCCCCGCGCCGCCTGGAACGGCGCGATCAAGGTCGTCAAGGCGGCCACGACGCCCGGCACCCCGGGGCAGCGTCTCGATGCGGCGCTCGGCGAGGCGGAGGACGCCGCCGACGACGTCAAGCAGGAGGCGCAGCGGAAGGCTGCCGGCTGATGGCGCAGCTTCCGCCGTCGCCGGTGCGGGACCGCGCCGACGACAGTCTCTTCTCGCTGATCGGCGATCTGCCGGAGCTCGTCCGCAACCTCGTCGTCGCCGAGGTCAACGCGGCGAAGAAGTGGGCGATCGCCGCCGCGAAGGACGCGGGCTTCGGCACCGGCTGGATGATCGTCGCGCTGTTCTTCGTGTTCTGGGCGATCCCGGCCTTCCTCGCGTTCGTCATCGCGCTCCTGTCGCTGTGGCTGCCGGTGTGGGCGTCGGCCCTCATCGTGTTCGGCGTCGGCCTCGTGCTCGCCGCGGTGTTCGCGCTGCTCGGCCTGCTCCGGTTCAAGCACCTCGCGAAGAGCGAGAACCCCGCCCGCGCCGTGCAGACGGACGTCGCCATCGTCAAGGAGGTCGCAGATGAGTTCTGACCGTGCACGCGCCGAGGAGCGGCTCGCGAAGACGGTCGTGCCCAGCGGGATCTCCGACCCGGTCGAGCTCGCGCGGGCGGAGCTCAAGGCCGCGCTCGCCGCGATCGAGGTCAAGGGCAACCTGCCGCGTCGAGCGGCCGAGGCCAGCCAGCGCGGCGCGGTGAAGGCGCGGGCGTTCGCGCAGCGCAGCCCCGTGGCGGCAGCGGCCGCCGCGGCGGGCGTCGCCGCGGCCGTCGGGCTCGCGATCTGGGGCGTCGCGCGGATCATCGCGCGCTGATCGGTGGCGAGGCCCTCCGCTCCCGTCAAGGGGGAGGGCCTCGTTTTCGCCTTCTCGCGACGCGGGAGCATGATGGAGTCATGTCTGCAGCACCCGAGACGACCGGCGACAACTACAGCCTCTGGGCGGTGTGGCGGCGGAACCCCGACCGCCCCGTGACGGAGCCCGACGCGACCGAGCTCGAGGACATCGTCGCCCTGCTCGAGGGCGAGGGCGTGACGATCCGCGGCTTCTACGACGTCAGCGGCCTGCGCGCCGATGCCGACCTCATGGTCTGGCTGCACGGCGCCGTCGCCGAAGACCTGCAGCGGGCCGTGCGCCGACTGCGCCGCACCGAGCTGCTCAAGGACCTCCTGCCGACGTGGAACGCGATGGCCGTCCACCGCGACGCCGAGTTCAACAAGCGGCACATCCCGGGCTACCTCCGCGGCATCCCCGCGAAGGGCTGGCTCACGGTGTACCCGTTCGTGCGCAGCCACGAGTGGTACCTGCTGCCCGAGGACGAGCGCCGCACGATGCTCGCCGACCACGGCCGCAAGGGCGCCGCGTTCTCGGGAGTCGTCGCGAACACGATGGCGTCGTTCGCCCTGGGCGACTACGAGTGGATGCTCCCGATGGAGTCGGACGAGCTCAACGAGCTCGTCGACATGATGCGCGAGCTGCGCTACACCGAGGCCCGTCGCCACGTGCGCGAGGAGGTGCCGTTCTTCACGGGTCGACGCATCCCCGCGTCGGCCGTGCCCGAGGTGCTCCAGTGACCACGCCCATCCGTCTCGGCACGCGCCGGAGCGCTCTCGCGACGGCGCAGTCGTCGCAGATCGCCCGCGCTCTCGAGCAGCAGGCGGGGAGGCCCGTCGAGCTCGTGCCGATCGTCTCGGAGGGCGACACGTCGCGCGCGTCGCTGTCGCAGCTCGGCGGGACGGGCGTCTTCGCGACGCGCCTGCGCGAGGCGCTGCTGCGCGACGAGTGCGATCTCCTCGTGCACTCCCTGAAGGACCTCCCGACCGCCGACGCCCCCGGCCTCGTCATCGCGGCGACCCCCGCGCGTGCGGACGCGCGCGACGTCGTGCTCACGCGCGACGGCGTGCGGCTGGGCGACCTCGCCCCCGGTGCGCGGATCGGCACGGGCTCGCCTCGCCGCATCGCCCAGGTCCGGCGTGCGAACGCGGGTGTCGAGCTCCACGACATCCGCGGCAACGTCGACTCCCGCATGCAGCGCGTGCGCGACGGCGAACTCGACGCGATCGTGCTGGCCGCGGCGGGCCTGTCGCGCCTCGGAGCCGACATCGACCTCGCTCTCGAGCCGCAGGACCTGGGCGGATGGCCGACGGCCGCGGGGCAGGGAGCTCTCGCCGTCGAGACCCGCAGCGACATCGACGAGGAGCTCTTCGCGGCCATCCGCGCCCTCGACGACCCCGCGACCCGCTTCGCCGTGACGGTCGAGCGCGCGATCCTCGCGGGGGTCGAAGCCGGGTGCCATGCGCCCCTCGGGATCCACGCCGTCCTCCGGGGCGAGCAGCTCTCGGTCACCGCGGTCGCGTACGGCCGCGAGCCGGGCGAGGAGATCGCCGTCGAGCACGCCGAGGCCGTGGCGCAGGAGTATATTCGTCCTGAGGGCGGAAGCGACGGTGCGGACTCCGCCCGGCGCGTCGTCCCCCGACGAGCGAGCGAGATCGGCACCGCTGTCGCCGGTCGGCTTCTCGACCGAGGGGCGTCCGACCTCGTCTCCCCCTCGACCACACCATGACGAAGCCAGTGGAACACATGACCGGAAAGCCTCTCGCCGGATGGCGGGTGCTCGTGCCTCGCGGCGGCCCGTGGGGCGATGGCGTCGCGGCGCGTCTGCGTGCCGACGGCGCGACGCCGGTCATCGCGCCGCTCATCAACTTCGCCCCGACGGAGGACAAGGCCGCTCTCGAGCAGGCGCTGCGCGACCTCGCCGACGGCATGTTCGACTGGCTCACCGTGACGAGCGCGACGACCGTCGACGTCCTCTACTCCTACGGCGCGACCATCCCCGAGCGCACGAAGGTCGCGGCGGTCGGCGAGACGACCGCGACCGCGCTGCAGGCCGTCGGGTACGGCGTGGACCTCGTTCCCGACACCGACAACTCCGCAGCCGGACTCGCGCGGCAGCTCCTCGCCCGGGAGTCTGAGCCCCGCCGCATCCTGACCCTGCGCAGCGAGATCGCCAAGCCCGTTCTCACCGACGCCCTCATCGCCGCGGGGCACGACGTGCACAGCGTCGTCGCGTACCGCACGGTGGGCGTGCCCGCCCCGGAGCGCGCGCACCGCGACGTGCTCAACGGCCGCATCAACGCCATCCTCGTGACGAGCGGCTCGGTCGCCGAGCAGGTGCGCGAGCAGTTCCCCGACATCCCCGACCAGACGATCATCGCCGCGATCGGCCCGCGCACCGCGCGCGACGCCGACGCCGTGGGGTTGCCGATCCACCTCGTAGCACCGCGGCAGACCATCGAGTCGCTCATCGACTCCCTCGCGAAGATCCCGGTGCCCGAGCCGACCGAGGAGGCCAGGGCCATCCCGCCCACGACGCCGACCGACGTCGTCCGGATCCCCGGGATGAAGGCGCGCCGATGACCTTCCCCGTGCACCGGCCGCGGCGCCTCCGCCAGTCGCCGGCGGTCCGCCGGCTCATGCGCGAGACGCACCTCGCGCCATCCCAGCTCGTGCTGCCCGCCTTCGTGCGGGAGGGCATCGCCGAGCCCGTCGAGATCTCGTCGATGCCCGGCGTGCGCCAGCACACGCTCGACTCCCTCCGCCGGGCCGCCGTCGAGGCGGCGGAGTCCGGAGTCGGCGGCATCATGCTCTTCGGCGTGCCGGCCGTGCGCGACGCGGTGGGATCGGGAGCCGACGATCCCGAGGGCATCCTCAACGTCGCCGTGTCGGCGCTCGCATCGGAGGTCGGCGACGCCCTCGTCGTGCAGGCCGACCTGTGCCTCGACGAGTTCACGGACCACGGGCACTGCGGCGTGCTGACGCCCGAGGGCGGTGTCGACAACGACGCGACGCTCGAGCGGTACGCCGCGATGGCCCTCGCGCAGGCGCGCGCGGGTGCGACGCTGCTCGGGCTCTCGGGGATGATGGATGGCCAGGTCGCGGCCGTCCGCGAGGCGCTCGAGTCCGAGGGCTTCGTCGACACGATCGTGATGGCCTACTCGGCGAAGTACGCGGGCGCGTTCTACGGGCCGTTCCGCGAGGCGGTCGACTCGCAGCTGAAGGGCGACCGGCGCACCTACCAGATGGACCCCGGCAACGCGCGCGAGGGAGTCCGCGAGGCGGTGATCGACGTCGAGGAGGGCGCCGACATCGTCATGGTGAAGCCCGCGCTGCCGTACCTCGACGTGCTCGCCGACGTGCGTGCCGCCGTCGACGTGCCCGTCTGGGCGTACCAGGTGTCGGGCGAGTACGCGATGATCGAGGCCGCGAGCGCGAACGGCTGGATCGACCGCCACGGCGCGATCGAGGAGTCGCTCCTCGGCATCCGCCGCGCCGGCGCCGACGCCATCCTCACGTACTGGGCCGTCGAGGCCGCGCGCTGGCTCCGCTGATCTGGTAGGCGCGGCGTCGTCCGGGCGCCGCGGGTTCGCCGCGTTTCGGGGCGGACGGGGGCGGGTTCGCCGTGTTTCGGGGAAGCACGTCGTGAGCGCTGCCGCGAATCGCGTCCATTCGGCCCGGGTTCGCCGCGTTTCGCGGCGGAGGTCCTCGCACGCTTCGCCCATCCGCGGCGCGGGAGAATGGACGCATGACCGATCGCAACGACGTCCTGTTCGAGCACGCCCGCGAAGTGATCCCCGGCGGCGTGAACTCGCCCGTGCGGGCGTACGGCTCGGTCGGCGGGACGCCCCGGTTCCTCGCGTCGGCGCGCGGGGCATACGTGACGGATGCCGCTGGCCGCGAGTACGTCGACCTGGTCGCCTCGTGGGGCCCGGCTCTGCTCGGTCATGCACATCCCGAGGTCGTCGCCGCGGTGCAGGAGGCGGCGGCGCACGGTCTGTCGTTCGGCGCTCCGACCGAGGGCGAGGTCGAGCTGGCCGATCTCATCGTCGACCGGGTGCAGGCCGGCGGCCTCCGGCCGGTCGAGCAGGTGCGCCTCGTCTCGACGGGCACCGAGGCGACCATGACCGCCATCCGCCTCGCGCGCGGCGTCACCGGCCGCGACCTCGTGCTCAAGTTCGACGGCAACTACCACGGGCACTCCGACGGGCTCCTCGCGGCGGCGGGCTCCGGCGTCGCGACGCTCGCCCTCCCCGGCACGGCGGGGGTGCCCGCGCCGATCGCGGCGCAGACGCTCGTCGCCCCGTACGGCGACCTCGACGCGGTGCGCGAGATCTTCGCGGTCCGCGGTGACGAGATCGCCGCGATCATCGTGGAGGCCGCGCCCGCCAACATGGGGGTCGTGCGGCCGGCGCCCGGATACAACGCGGCGCTCGCGGAGATCGCGCACGACGCGGGAGCGCTGCTCATCCTCGACGAGGTGCTCACGGGCTTCCGCGTGCACCCGGCGGGGCATTGGGGCCTCCAGGTCGAGGCGGGCGAGGCCTTCGAACCCGACATCATCACGTTCGGCAAGGTCGTGGGCGGCGGCATGCCTCTCGCGGCGCTCGGCGGCAAGCGCGCCGTCATGGACCAGCTCGCTCCCGTCGGCCCCGTCTACCAGGCCGGCACGCTCTCGGGGAACCCGCTGTCCGTCGCCGCCGGCATCGCGACGCTGCGTCTGGCCACTCCCGAGGTCTACGCGGCCGTCGACGCCGCCGCGGCCACGGTCGCCGACGCGCTGGCCGCCGCGCTCTCGGCGGAGGGCGTCGTCCACGCGATCCCGCGCGCCGGCAACCTCTTCGGGCTCGCGTTCCTGCCCGAGGCGCCGGCCGACTACGCGACCGCCAAGACGCAGGAGGCGTTCCGATACACGCCGTTCTTCCACGCGATGCTCGAGGCGGGCGTCGCCCTGCCCCCGAGCGTGTTCGAGGCGTGGTTCCTCACGGCGGCGCACGACGACGAGGCGCTCGCTCGCATCGTCGACGCGCTGCCCGCAGCCGCGCGGGCTGCCGCGACCGCGACCGCCTGAGCCGCGACGCCCTCTGCACAGGCGGCTCGCGCCGGCGCGTCCTCCCCAGGCGAACCGCGTGCGAGCCGTCGACGGGGGTGGTCCCTCCGAGGATGTGACGCATCCGACCGAGGAGGAGACCATGACCGACGCCAAGCTCGACCTCATCGCGAAGCTGCTCGCGAAGGCCGAGAGCACGACGCCCGAGGAGGCCGAGGCGCTCACCGAGCACGCCGAGCGCCTCATGGTGAAGTACGGGATCGGGCAGGCGCTGCTCGATGAGAGACGTGCTCGACTGGGCGAGACGCAGGACCCTGTCGTCGAGGAGCAGATGCTCTTCACGGGCGCCTACGCGCGCGATCTCCGAGAGCTCGGCGGCGGGGTCGCGCGCGCCCTCGGCACGATCCGGCCGCTCATCGCCGACTCCGCTCGCGGATCGGTGCTGTATCTCGTCGGGTTCGCGTCCGATGTGCAGCAGGCGCGCGTTCTCATCGCGAGCCTGCGCGTCCAGGCGCTCGTCGCGATGCGCGCATGGTGGCTCATCGAGCGAGCCTCGTACGACTGGTGCACGGAGAGCGACCGCCGTCGCGCGCGCAGCGGGTTCGTCCGCGGATTCGGGGCCGGCGCCGCGGCGCGCATCGCCGAGAACCGCCGCGCGATCATCGAGGAGGCGGGGAGCGGAACCGACCTCGTCCTCGCGTCACGTCGAAGCCGGGTCGACGCCTACGTCGACGCGCTCTCCCCGAGGAGAGGGCGCCGGCGCCAGGGGGCCGACGCGGGCGCGTTCGCGTCGGGGCACCGCTCCGGCCGCCAGGCGAACACGGGCGAGGCCGCGATCGGCGCGAGAAGGGGCCTCCCGCGATGAGGCACCGCGGCGGCGCGACGCTGTTCAGCCCAGCAGCGTCGCGGTCCGCGAGCCGAGGCCGAGTGCGGCGGCGGCGCGCAGCTGCTCGACGGTGTCGACGTCGCGGCGCAGCGTCGATTCCTGCGCCACCCCGAGGTCGACGTGCCCCGCCGCCCGGTGCGCCGCGGCCGAGTCCGCTCCGAAGGCCGGCACGAGTGCGGTGCCCGCGCGCGCCGTGATGAGGGTGGATCCCGTGCCCTCGGCGTCCGCGACGAGCCCGAGCCGCGCCGCGCCGGCGAGCGCGAGCGCGGCATCGAGGTCTGCCGGTCGGAGCGCGGGCAGGTCGCCCAGGAGCACCGCCCGCGGGAGGACGCGGTCGATCGTCGCGAGCCCGCGGCGGATGGCGGCGTTCAGCCCCGCGGGCTCGGACTCGCGGACGATGCGGATGGGGGCGGATGGCCGTGCGCGCGCGGGTGTGCTGTCTGCGAGGCCCTCCGGCCATCCGGAGGCCGCCGTGACAACGACGACCTCGGCGACCCGCGAGGCGCGCGCGACCGCGTCGACCGTGTCACGCGCGATCGCGTCGGCGAGCGCCGCGCGATCGACGCCGGGCGCCTCGAGCCGCGACTTCCCCCGTGCGGGCGGCTTCACGGGGATGACGACGTGCCAGGCGAAGCCCGCGTCGCCGTTCACGCCCCGTACTCGGCGCGGAGCCGAGGCAGCACCTCCTCGCCGTAGAGGCGCAGGAAGGTCTCCTGGTCGTGACCGGGGTCGTGGAAGACGAGGTGCCGGAAGCCCAGGTCGATCCAGGTGCGGATCGCCGCGAGGTGCTCGTCGACGTCGTCCGACACGATGAATCGCGAGGCGGCGCGCTCGGTGGGCAGCTGCTCGGCGAGGCGCTGCATCTCGAGCGGGTCGTCCACGCCCATCTTCTCCTCGGGGCTCAGGGCCAGCGGGGCCCAGAAGCGCGTGTTCTCGAGCGCCTGGGCGCGGTCGTGGCGGAAGGAGACCTTGACCTCGAGAAGCGTGTCGACGTCGGACCGGTCGCGGCCCGCCTTGGCGAGCCCCTCGTCGAATGCCGGCAGGAGCTTCTCACGGTACAGCTCGGGAGCCTTGCCGCTCGTCGTGATGTAGCCGTCGGCGATCCGACCGGCGAGCCGCGTCGCCGCGGGGCCCGAGGCGCCGATGTAGATGGGCATGAGCTCGTCCGGGCGGTCGTAGATCGTGGCGTTGCGCACCGAGTAGTACGTGCCGTCGAAGGTCACGCGATCGTCGGTCCACAGCCGGCGGATGAGCGTGATCGCCTCCTTCATGCGCTGGAACCGCTCGGGCGACTCGGGCCAGTCGAGGCCGAGAGTGACCTCGTTGAGCGCCTCGCCGGTGCCCACGCCGAGGATCATCCGCCCGGGGTGCATGGCGCCGAGGGTGCCGAACGCCTGGGCCACGACGCCCGGGTGGTAGCGGAAGGTCGGCGTGAGCACCGACGTGCCGAGCAGCACGCGCGAGGTGCGCTCGGCCGCGGCGCCGAGCCAGGGCAGCGCGGCGGGAGCGTGCCCTCCCTCGTGCATCCACGGCTGAAGGTGGTCGCTGAGGAACACCGAGTCGAACCCGACCTCCTCGGCGAGGATCGCGTAGTCGAGCAGCTCGCGCGGCCCGAACTGCTCGGACGAGGCCTTGTAGCCGAACCGGAAGGGGATGGTCATGGCAGGGCTCCTTCGGAGGTGAGGACGGCGGATGGCTCGAGCAGGTCGCGCGCGACGCGCGCGAGACGCTCGCGGAAGGCGGCGACGGTCCCCGGCCAGAGGAGCGTGAGCCGGCCGCTGCGGGAGTCGACGTACCAGCTCTCGCAGCCGCCCGACACCCACGGGGTCCCGGTCGAGCGCTCGACGATCTCCCGCGTGTAGGCGGCCTCGTCCTGCGCGCTCACGCGCACGTCGAGTCCCCGGGCGACGAGAGCCGCGGCGAAGGCGGCCTGCTCCTCGAGGATGAGCACGGCCGAGTTGTGGCCGAGCGCCGCGTTCGGCCCGCCGAGGATGAAGAGGTTCGGGAAGCCGTGCACGAGGGTCGAGCCGACCGAGCGCATGCCGTCGGACCAGTGCGCATCGAGGGATCGACCGTGCTCTCCGGTCACGAGGGGCGCGTAGGGCTGGCGGGTGGAGGCGAAGCCCGTGGCGAGGACGACCGCGTCGGCCGCGTGCCGCGTACCGTCGGCCGCGACGAGCGCGCCGTTCTCCACGGCGGCCAGGGCAGATGGCACGAGACGCACGGCATCCGAGGCGACGGCCGGGTAGAACGCGTCGCTCAGGAGCACGCGCTTGCAGCCGAACGCGTAGTCCGGGGTGAGAGCGGCGCGCAGGGCCGGGTCGGCGACCTGCGACGCGAGGTGGGCGCGCGCGACGGCCTCGGCTTCGGCGGCGGCCGCGCGGTCGCCGGAGCGCGACGCGAAGCGCGCCTCGCCCTCGCGGAGCAGCTCGTCGCGCAGGTGCGCGGCGGCCGACGGCTCGCGCAGGGCGGCGCGCTCCTCGGGGCCGTACATCCGGTCGCCCTTGGGGACGATCCACGCGGGCGTGCGCTGGAAGAGCACGACCTCGGCGCCCGCATCGACGAGGGCGGGCACGAGCTGCACCGCGCTCGCCCCCGTGCCGACGACCGCGATCCGGCGCCCCGCGACGTCCTGGGTGTGGTCCCACCGTGCGGAGTGGAAGAGCGGGCCGGGGAAGGTCTCGAGCTCCACGACGTCCGGGATCCGCGGCTCGGTGAGCCGCCCGCACGCGAGGACGAGATGTCGCGCCCGGATCTCCTCGGGACACGACGCAGGATCCTCTCGGCCCGCCGCACCGGGAATCCGGTTCCCGCGCGCGGAGCCGCTCGGAGGTCCTGCGATGTGTCCCGGGCCGGTGCGCACGGCCCACTCGTCGCCATCCCACCGTGCATCGATCAGCGCGGTGCCGAAGCGGATCCGCGCGTCGAGCCCCTCATCGCGCGCGATCCGCTCGAGGTACTCCCGGATCTCCGCGCCGGGAGCGAACATGCGCGTCCAATCGGGCGACGGATGGCTCGCGAGCCCGTACAGGTGAGAGGGCACGTCGCACGCGACGCCGGGGTAGGTGTTGTCGCGCCACGTGCCGCCGACCCCGTCGGCGCGCTCGATGATCGCGAAGTCGTCGACGCCCTGCGCCCGGAGTGCGAGCGCGGCCGCGAGGCCTGCGAAGCCGGCGCCGACGATGAGCGTGCCGACGCGGATCATTCGCCGCTCCGCTGGATGTCTCCGTAGGTCGTCGTCCGCTGCCGGAACGGCCGGAACAGCCGCTTCGCGATGCCGCGCGCCGTGTCGAGCGGCAGCTCGATGCCGGCCTCGACCCCCGCGCGAGGCGCGACGCGTCCGTCGAGAAGCGTTCCGCCGAGGTCGTCGCCGCCCGCGCGCAGGAGGTCGGCCGACAGCTCGAGGCCGTGGCGCGTCCACGGGATCTGCACGTGCGCGATGGCGCCCGACAGCATGAGGCGAGACACCGCGACCATGGCACGGTGCTCATCACGCGGGCTGCGGGCGTCGACGAGCGGCCGACCCCAGCCCGGCATGGGGATCGGCACGAACTCGGAGAACCCTCCGGTCTCGCGCTGGATGGCCAGGATCCTGCGGAGGTGGGCGATGCGCTCCGCGGTGGTCTCGACGTGCCCGTAGAACAGGACGGATGTCGAGCGGAAGCCCGCGCGGTGGGCGGCCGTGATGGTCTCGATCCAGCGGTCGATCTCGAGGTCGCCGGGCGCGACCTCGGCGCGCACGCGCTCGCTCAGGATCTTGACGCCCGTTCCCGGCACCGTGTCGACTCCCGCCTCGCGCAGCGCGGCGAGAGCGCCGTCGACCCCGAGCCCCGCGCGGTCGGCGAGGTCGGCGACATCCTGCGGGCGGAAGGCGTGGAGATGGATGGCCGGGGCCGCGCGCTTCACGGCGCGAGCGATCTCGAGGTAGGCCTCTGGCTCCTCGCCCGGCGCGAGGAGGCCCTGCACGCAGATCTCCGTGAGACCGAGGTCGACCGCGTCGCGCGCGGCGTCCTCGAGGAGCGGGAGGTCGAACTCGTCATCCGCCCGGCCGCCTCGCGCGCGAAAGCCTGTCGAGGCGATGTTGCGGTTCGCGACGATGCTTACGGTCTCGCCGACGGTGTACCGGCGCACGTCGTCGGCCGTCTGCACGAGGGCCTCGAGCTCGTCGCCGGTCGCGGTGAGCAGGCGCTCCCACTCCGCGTCGTCGAGCGCTCCGGGGTCCTGCGCGGCACGCTCGATGACGGCGGCGATGAGGCCGCCGGGCGACCACAGTGCAGGAGTCTCGACCGCGCCCGCATCGGGGGAGCGGTCTCCCGGCTCCTGCGGGCGCGGAACTCCTGCGTCGTGTCCCGCTCGGGGCGAGCGCGCCTCGGGGCGCACGATGCCGCCATCCGCCGCGCGTCGCGCGAGCCCGCTCTCGTCGGCGAGGGCGCGCGTCGCACCGCGGATGGCCGCGTCGACCCAGGGGTCCGCGTGCACGTACTCGGGGTGGGCCGTGAGGCGCTCGCGCAGCGTGAAGCCGAGCTCGGCCGTGCGCGCCGCGAGATCGTCGAGGTGCGGCCACGGGCGCTCGGGGTTCACGTGGTCGGCGGTGAGCGGCGAGACGCCGCCCCAGTCGTCGGCGCCCGCGCGGAGGAGAAGCGCGAACTCCTGCGGGTCGGACAGGTTCGGCGGCACCTGCACGCGCATGCGCGGCCCCAGGACGAGCCGCGTCACAGCGACGGCCATCGCATGCTCGTGGAGGGCGGCGTCGGGCGCGTCCTGCATCGCGGTCCGCGGCTTCGCGCGGAAGTTCTGGACGATGACCTCCTGCACGTGCCCGTGTCGCTCGTGCACGTCGCGGAGGGCGATCATCGACTCCGCGCGGTCGCGGAGCGTCTCGCCGATCCCGACGAGGATGCCCGAGGTGAAGGGGATGCGGGCGCGGCCGGCGTTCTCGAGCAGCTCGAGCCGGACGAGGGGGTCCTTGTCGGGCGAGCCGTGGTGCACGCGCCCCGGCTCCGTGAAGAGCGCGCGCGAGGTCGTCTCGAGCATGACTCCCATCGAGGGGGCGAACGGGCGCAGCGCCGCGAGCTCGTCGGGGCTCATCACGCCCGGGTTCAGGTGGGGGAGGAGACCCGTCTCGTCGACGATCAGCTCGGCCATCGCGCCGACGTACTCGAGGGTCGACGCGTAGCCGTGCTCGTCGAGCCAGGCGCGCGCCTCGGGCCACCGGTCCTCGGGGCGATCGCCGAGCGTGAGCAGCGCCTCCTTGCAGCCGAGCGCCTGCCCCTGTCGGGCAACGGCGAGCACCTGCTCGGGCGACATGTACGCGGGCTTCGCCTTCTTGAGCAGCTGGCCGGGGGTGTCGACGAAGACGCAGTAGTGGCAGCGGTCGCGGCACAGCGTCGTGAGGGGGATGAACACCTTGCGCGAGTACGTCACGACACCGGGTCGGCCCGCGAGGGCGAGCCCCTCGTCGCGCGTGCGCGCGGCGAGATCGAACACGCACTCGGCATCGGGGCCCGTCGCCTCGAGGAGCGCGAGCGCGTCGTCGGCGTCGAGGCGCTCCCCGCGCTCGGCCTTTCGCAGAGCGGCGGCGAGAGCCGGAGCGTTCGCGCTGAGCAGGGTCACCGATCCAGTCTCGCACCGTGCGCGGCGACGGGCGCCGCCGCGGACAGCGCGGCCGCGGCGAAGCTGTGCGAACTCACCAGCCTCTCGGGAGGAGTCCGCTGGCAGGATGGATGCCATGGTCACCCTGCTCCTCGATCACGCGCAGCTCGAGATCTCGCTGTCGGCCACCGAGCGCGCCCTCGCGTTCCGCCGCACGAGCATCCGCGTCGAGCGCTCGTCGATCGTCAAGGTGCAGCTCACGGACGACCCGTGGACCTGGCTGCGCGGCGTGCGCGCCCGCGGCACGTTCCTGCCCGGCTTCACCGCGCTCGGCACGTGGCGGACGGAGACCGGAGACGACTTCGTCGCGGTGCGCGGGCGCCGTCTGCCCGGAGTCGTGATCGATCTGGATGGCGAGGGCGAGTTCGAGCGTCTCGTCATCTCGACACGTCACGGCCTCGCGTTCACGCGCGCGCTGCGCCTCAACCTCGACGAGGCCGCCGAGGCCGTCGAGCTCGGCGCGGAGCCTGCGAAGGAGCCGCAGCGCACACCGCGCCCCGCCCCGCGCCCCGCTCCCGCGATCTGAGCCGGCGGCGCCGTCGTCAGTCGGCGTCGTCCTCGGTGGGCTGCTCGGTGCCCTCGTAGGTCACCGGGTCGACGCCCGCTCCGCGCAGGATGTCGTCGAACGAGAAGCCCTCCTCGTTCTCGCCCTCGACGACGGCCGCGTCCTCCTCCTCGGTGGACTCCTCGGCGCCGATCATCGGCACGGCCACGGTCTCCGTCGAAAGGTGGTCGATCGTCGGGATGGCGATGGTCGGCTCGCCCGGCTCGTGCTCGTCGGCGTCATGGCCCAGGAACGCGGCCGCGCCGCCGACCGGCTCGTCCCCACCGGCCAGGAGGTTCGCCAGACGCGCCGACCCCGGCAGGCCGCCCGCGAACGGAGCCGCCTCGGCGTCCTCGGCGTCGTCGCCACCGTCGAACTCGACGACCGCATCGGGCTCCTCGAGCACGTCGGGGCTGTCGGCGTCGTCGCGAGGAGCATCCTGCTCGCCCTCGTGCCGGTCGTGGGGAGCCTCTGACGGATCGGAATCGGCGGCGAAGGCATCGGCCGGGGCGTCGGCGTCGTCGGCCTCGGGCGTCCAGTCCTCGTGGCTCTCGGCGACGTGCTCGGGAGCTGCGGGAGCCTCGTCGTCCCACGCGTGCGCGGCGCCGGGGTCGCCGTCCATGGCCGGAGCCTGGAGGAAAGCGTCGGCCTCGGCGACCTCGCGCTCGAAGTCGGCGTCGGTGGTCGGTGCAGGAGCGGCCGGGATGTGCCACGTGGGCACCGGCGCCGGCGCGTCGGCGACGAACGGCGCGTCCTCGATCGGCGCGTCCTCGGGGGCGGTGTGCTCGAGCGCTTCCGCTTCCGCTTCCGCTTCCGCTGCCGCGTCCTCGCCCTCGGCGTCGTCCTCCTCGCCGGCGGCCTCGTACTCCGTCGGCGCGTAGTCCTCGGTCTCGTCGGAGGCCGTCCCGTCGGAGGCCGTCCCGTCGGAGGCCGTCCCGTCGGAGGCCGTCTCGTTGGAGATCGTCTCGTCGGAGGCCGTCTCTCCCTCTGCGTCCGCGGCGCCCTGGGGTGCGGCGTCTTCGGCGTCCGCCTCGCCCTCCTCGGCGGCGTCCGCGTTCTCACCGGTGGCGTCGGCGCCCTGGCGAGCTTCGTCGGCGTCGGCAGTCTCCCCCGAGTCGGCGTCGGCCGGCTGCTCGTCGGTCGCGTCCGTCACGATGGCGTCCACGCCGACTCCGGCAGCGGCGCCCGAGGCCGCAGTCACGCCGACCTCGGCGGGGGAGAGACCCGCGTCCTCGGAGTTCGACTCCGCGTCCTCGCGGCGGTCGGCCTCGGCGTCCACGGTCGTCGCGTCCGCCTCATCTGAGACATCCGCAGCCGCGCCATCCGAGACATCCGCAGCTGCGACATCCGAGACATCCGCAGGCGCCGCGTCCGCGTCACCTGAGACATCCGCGTCCGCGTCCGCGTCACGCGAGACATCCGCGACCGCGCCGTCCGCGGCACCCGCCGTCGGCGGCAGCGCCGCGGTCATCGGCGGCACGTACTCGCCGCTCACGAGCTGGATGAAGACGTCCTCGAGGCTGGGGCTGCGCTGCTGCAGCGTGGTGAGCGCGACACCGGCCTGCGCGGCGAGCGCGCCGATCTCCGCGGCCGAGGCGCCCTGCACGTTGATGCCCGAGCGCAGCAGCTCGACCTCGTAGCCCGCGTCGCGCAGGGCGCGCGAGAGCGCGGCGCGGTCGAGCGAGTCGACCGCGACCGTCTGCGACGACGCGTCCTCGAGGTCCTCGATGGCACCCGCGAAGACGAGCGAGCCGTTCGAGATGACGAGGAGCCGATCCGCGACCTGCTGGATCTCGCTGAGCAGGTGCGATGACACGAGCACCGTGCGGCCCTCATCGGCGAGGCGGCGCATGAGGAGGCGCATCCACCGGATGCCCTCGGGGTCGAGTCCGTTCGCGGGCTCGTCGAGGACGAGCACGCCGGGGTCGCCGATCATCGCCTCCGCGACCGCGAGTCGCTGCGTCATGCCGAGGGAGTAGCCCGAGATGCGCATGTCGGCGACCTCGGAGAGGCCCACGAGCGCGAGCACCTCGGCCACGCGCGACGAGGGCACACCGGCCTGACGTGCGACCGTGCTCAGGTGCTTGACCGCCGTGCGGCGCGCTCGGAACGTCGGCGACTCCGACACCCAGCCCACGACGCGGCGCGGGCTGGAGAGCTGCGCGAACGTCTTGCCGCCGATCGTCGCGGTGCCCGCGTTGGCGCGCAGCTGCCCGAGGAGGATCCGCAGCGTCGTCGTCTTGCCCGCCCCGTTGGGGCCGAGGAACGCGGTCACGAAGCCGGGGTCCACGCGGGCGGTGAAGTCCGAGACAGCGGCGATCCCGTCGAAGGTCTTCGTGACGCCCGTGAACTCGAGCACCTTGCCGTCGGTCATGGTGACCCCTTCATCTGCATGCATGTTCCCCCTATCTTGTCGGAATCCCGCTGAGAACCGTGGCACATCGGCGCAAACCCCTGCGTGGGCACCCCGCGGCCGGGGCCGGGACGCGCGCCGGGTAACGTGGCACGCGTGATGGACACGACGCCTTCGGCCAGAGTCGCCGCGAAGATGCAGAGCGGGGTGGGGCGCATCACGCTCGACCGCCCCGAGGCCATCAACGCCCTCTCGCTCGAGATGCTCCAGGCCGTGGGCGAGATCCTGGACGGATGGCGGGATGAGCCGGATGTCGCGATCGTGCTGCTCGAGGGCGCCGGCGACCGCGGCTTCTCGGCGGGCGGCGACATCCGCGCCCTGTACGCGAGCATGCTCGACGGCGGCGAGCCGGCCGCCGAGCCGTTCTTCCGCGTCGAGTACCGCGTCGACGCCGAGGTCGCCGCGTATCCCAAGCCCATCGTCGCGATCGCCGACGGCGTCACGATGGGCGGCGGGATCGGGCTCGCCGGCAACGCGCACGTCCGCATCGTGACCGAGCGCTCGCGCCTCGCGATGCCCGAGACGCGCATCGGATTCTCGCCCGACGCCGGCGGATCGTGGCTCCTCGCGCACGCGCCAGGCCGTCTCGGCGAGTACCTCGCGCTCACGAGCGACACGATGGACGCCGCCGACGCCATCCACTGCGGCTTCGCCGACCACTACGTCCCGAGCGACCGCATCCCGTCGGTCGTCGACGCCCTCGAGATGCGCGCGGACCCGGCCACGCCGACCGAGCTCGTCATGCTCTTCGACGAGACGCCGGAGCCGAGCCGGATCCAGCGCGCGCAGCCGTGGATCGACCGCGCCTTCTCGGCCGACACGCTCCCCGAGATCCGTGAGCGGCTCGAGCAGCTGGTCGAGGAGGGCGTCGCCGCCGACGAGGACCCGTCGCCGGCCACGGCCCTCGCGGCCCTCGACGAGCGCTCGCCGACCGCGCTCGTCGTCACGCTCGGGGCCATCCGCTCGGCTCGCGCGCTGCCGTCGCAGCGCCACGCGCTCGAGCAGGAGTACCACCTCATGTGCTGGTACCTCGCGACGCAGCCCGACCTCGTCGAGGGGATCAGGGCGCAGGTGATCGACAAGGACCGGCAGCCGCGCTGGAACCCGGCTACGGTGGCGGATGTGCACCCCGACACGGTGGGCACGGCCTTCGCGCACCGCGCGGAGCGGATGCTGTTCCCCGACCTGGAGAGGTGAGCATGACCGACAAGGCGGAGTTCGGCTCCTACGGCGTGTGGCGCCCCGCGGCGCGCCTCGACGGCGCCTTCGCCCAGGGCGTCGAGCAGCTCGGATACGGAACGCTGTGGGTGGGCGGGTCGCCCGCGCAGGACCTCGTGATCGTCGAGGAGCTCCTCGACGCGACGACGTCGATCATCGTCGCGACCGGCATCGTCAACATCTGGCAGGCCGACGCCGAGAGCGTGGCCCGAGCGTTCCATCGGATCGAGGACGCGCATCCCGGTCGGCTCGTCCTCGGCATCGGCTCGGGGCACCGCGAGGCCACGCCGCACCGTGAGAAGCCGCTCGCCGCGCTCAACGCGTACCTCGACGTGCTCGACGCGGAGGGCGTCCGCCCCGATCAGCGCGTGCTCGCGGCGCTCGGCGACCGCACGCTCGCGCTCGCCGCGGAGCGCACGCTCGGCGCCCATCCGTACCTCACCGTCCCCGCGCACACCGCGCATGCGCGCGAGGTGCTCGGAGACGCGCTCCTCGCGCCGGAGATGAAGGTCGCGCTCGCCGACTCGGCCGAGACCGCACGCGCGACCGCCAGGGCCTACCTCGAGCGCTACTTCCGGCTGTCGAACTACGTCGACGCGCTCAAGCGCTTCGGCGCGAGAGACGAGGACTTCGCCGACGGCGGGTCAGACGAGCTCATCGACGCCGTCGCGGCGAACCCCGACCCCGAGGCCGCGGCCGCCGCACTGCGCACGCACCTCGGCGCGGGCGCCGACCACGTGGCGCTGCAGCCGCTCGGAGACGACCCGCTCGGGTCGCTCGAGCGGCTCGCGCCGGCGCTCGGCCTCGAGCCCCTGCGGCACTGACGCGACCGCGCTGCCGACGCGGAGCCGGCCGCGCTACGCCGGTGCGCCCGTCGACGCGCGCACGTTGAGCGCGGGGCTCAGCGTCACGCGATGCACGGGGCGCGACGGGTCGGCGATGCGCGCGAAGAGGAGCTCGAGCGCCGCCCGCCCGATCGCCGCACGAGGGGGAGCGACGCCCGTGAGGGCGGGCGTGAAGAGCTCGGCGAACTCGTCGTCGTAGGCGACGACGGAGAGGTCGCCCGGCACCGACAGGCCGCGCGAGAGCACGAGGTCGACGATCGCCATGGCCTCGCGGTCGGAGTGGACGAGCAGAGCCGTCACGCCGGCCTTCAGCACGCTGTCGAGCATCTCGTCGACGCCCTTCGAGAAGCCGGGGGCGCCCCGGTCGGGCAGGATCCGCTCCACGTGCTCCGCGGGGGTGAGCTCGAGCTCGCGGCACGCGGCCGTCCATCCGGCGATGATCTTGCGCGAGGTCGGCGAGTTGCGCGAGATGAGGAGGCCGACCTTTCGGTGGCCCAGCTGCGCGAGGTGACGCGCCGCGAGCACCGCGCCGAGCGCGTGGTCGGTCGTGACGGACTCGACCGGTGCCCCGTCGGGGCGCGACACCGCCTCGCGCTCGGCGAGCACGAACGGGATCCCCGACGAGGTGAGCCACGCGATGACGTCCTGCGCGTACTCGGTGTCGGTGTTGGGCGCGACGACCAGCCCGGCGAGATCGCCCGCCTCGACCATCCGCTCGAGGACCGGGCGCTCGTCCTGCATGTCGTACGAGGTGCCGCGCAGGAGGATCGACGCGCCGCGCTCGCGGGCGGCGCCCTCGAGCGAGCGCACGACCTGCGGCCAGTAGAAGTCGAGCGACGGCACGAGCACGCCGATGCTCGCGGCCGACGCGCGGTCGGGCGAGGGGCGCCGGGCGACGACGCCTCCGGGCGGCGGCACGGCGCCGCCGTGCACGCGCATGAGCAGGCCCTCCTCCTCGAGCTGCTGGAGGTCGCGGCGCAGCGTCACGGCAGCCACGCCCAGGTCCTCGGTGAGCTGCGACACGCGGACGGCGCCCGCGCGCGCCAGCGCGTCGAGGATGAGGTCGCGGCGCGAGGCCGCGAGCGGCGCGCTCTGATCGGTCATCGTCCCTCCTCGGTCGATCCATCCTGGCGCACGGTGACCGTGAGCTCGGCGAGGCCCGACACGTCGATGTCGATGCGGACGAGGCGCTCGCCCCACACATGGGTGAGCATGGGGTCGGTGAGCGGCTGCTCGACGAGCCGTGCCGGGGCCGCGGGGTCCCACGACAGCTCGACGGGCCGCGCCCCGTCGAGCGGGACGATCCGCGCGGCGCCCGCCGCGAGGCTGACGTCGCCGGCCGCGAGCAGGCGGATCTCGGTCGCGCCGTCCCCGGGCGCGAGACGCCACGCGTCGACGATCGCGATCGTGCGTCGCGCGCGGTCGAGGCGGATGGCGCGGCGCCAGCTCTCGAGCTCGGGCACGTCGTAGGCGTCCGCGAGCTCGAGGACGAGCTCGGCGTCGCCGACGTCGACGAGGCGCGCCGCGCGCTCGCGCCCCTCCGACTGCCCCCGCCCGCGGATGAACGGGACGCTGTGCCACGCGCTCTGCATGGGCCAGAGCTCGTACCGCGCGTCGCTGAACGTCCGCGCCTCGTACGTCGGCCGGCCCGCATCCACGAGGACGGGCACTCCGTCGGATGCGACGATGACGCTCCCGACGTCGTCGTGGTTGTGGCTCTCGGCGTTGTGCCCTCCCTTGCCGACCACGGTCAGGCCGCGCGGCACGCCCTCGCGCTCGCGGACGACGAGCATCTCGGTCGAGGGGAGCCACACGCGCGCGGGCAGCGGATCGGAGCCCGGGCCGGCCGCGAGCCACGCGGGATCGGTCAGCCCGCGGAGCACCCGGCCGAGGCCCTCCGGCTCGGCGACGGCGGGGCGCGACGGATCGCGGTGGAGCGCGGCGAAGGCGGCCGCCGCGTCGTCGCCGACGCGACGCGCCGCGCGGTGGAGCGCGTGCCACGGCTGCGGCCCGGTCTGACGCGCCTGCCCGTCGGCGGCGTTCACGAACCACGGCCCGCCGAGGTGCATGCGATGCGGGAAGGCGATCGTCTCGCGCAGCGACGGGATGTCGCCGGTCACGTCGAGGCCGGTCGCGTGCGCGAGCACGTCGAGCGCCTCGAGCAGGCGGCACGCGCCGTTCCACCAGTAGGCGTAGCCCTCGTCGATCGCGCCGTCGAGGGGCAGCGCGGCGACGTAGCGGTCGAGGCCCTCGACGACGAGGGCGACGACGCGCGCCCGCTCGTCGCGCTGCTCGGGGGCGTCGAGCAGCCGCAGCGCGGCGACGAGCACGTTGCCGTGGATCCAGGGGTTCCAGTTGTGGACGTGTCCGTCGAGGCCGATCCACCGCCAGTCGCGGCGGCGGAGGAACGGCTCGAAGATCCGCACGTGCGCCTCGTGCCGCATGCGCGCCCGGATGCCGGGGAAGCGGGCCTCGAGCCGCTCGCCGACCGCGTGGTCGAGCCAGGCGAGCTGCGACACGACCTCGCCCGCGCCGAGATCGACATACGGATCGGTCACGGTCGCCAGGACGGCGCCGTGCCGATCGCGCGTGTCATCGTGCGCGGGCCAGCACCACGAGCTCTGCTCGCAGAGCATCACGACGCCGTCGAGCGTCTCGTCGAGCCACGTCTCCTCGCCCCCGGCGCCCGCGAGGACCGCGACGCGCGTGAGGCGCTCCTGGCGGGCGAAGGCGGGCGCCTCCCAGGCGACGCGGTCGCCGTCGCCGTGGAATCGGGCCGCGTCGTGCGCGCGCGGCTGCGGCCAGGGCTCCGGCAGCTCGCGCTCGGCCCGCGCGCGGAAGGCGGCGATGGCAGCGGGGTCTGCGTGCCGCAGATCGGCGGGCGGAAGAGCGGCGTCGGGCTCGGCGAGTCGCTCGGCGAGGGCCCGGTCGAGGGCGTCCAGCTCGACGCCGGCTGCGCGCGCGAGCGCGTCCGCGAGCGGTCCACGGAAAGGGGTCATCGTCGATCTCCTCCTGCCCTCGGCGACATCCGCCGAAGTGATCAGAAACGATCATGCCCGTTCAAGAGTGTGTTTGCAAGAGCGAATCTGATTGATACGCTCCTCAACGTCAGCCCGCCCGCACGCCGTTCGAAGGGGAACCCGTGGCATTCGCACCCGCCCGCGCAGCGCACTCGTCCGAGTGGACGCGCGCCGACTGGACGGCCTACGCCGACCGCCTCCTGGAGGGCGCGATGGCGCACGGCTCCGCCGGCCGCGGGCGCATCCTCATCCCCGGCGCCGAGGGCGGCTACGGACGCGACGTCGACGGCCTCGAGGGCTTCGCGCGCACCTTCCTCATCGCGGGCTTCCGCATCGCGGGAGAGCGCGGCCGCGGCGTCGACCACCTCATCGACTTCTTCTCGCAGGGCATCCGCGCGGGCGTCGATCCCGACGCGCCCGACCGCTGGGTGCGCATGGAGGAGCATGCGCAGGCGAAGGTCGAGGCCGCGTCGATCGCGCTCATCCTCGACCTGACCCGCCCCTGGATCTGGGACCGCCTCGACGCGCTCACGCAGCAGCGCGTGATCGACTACCTGGCTCCCGCGGTCGGCGACGACACCTATCCGCCGATCAACTGGCTGTGGTTCCGCGTCGTCGTGCAGACCTTCCTGCGCTCGGTGGGCGGCCCCTGGTCTGCCGACGACATCGCCGCGGATCTCGCGCTGCACGACACGTTCGCGCGCGGCGAGGGATGGATGGCCGACGGCGCGGCGCGCTCGTACGACCACTACGTCGGCTGGGCTCTGCACCTCTACCCCGTGCTCTGGGCGCGCATGACGGGCGCCGCCGATCTCGCCGGCGACCGCATCGCGGCGGACCGGGCGTCGCTCGACCGCTTCCTGCAGGACGCCCTGCACCTCGTCGGCGCCGACGGCTCGCCCCTCATCCAGGGCCGCAGCCTCATCTACCGCTTCGCGGCGGCCGCGCCGTTCTGGGCGGGCGTCGTCGCCGACGTGCCGTCGGTCTCCGCGGGCGCGCTGCGTCATGCGGCCGCACGGATCGTGTCGCACTTCGCCGACCGGGGCATCCCCGACGACCACGGCGTGCTGACGATGGGCTGGCACGGCGAATGGCGTCAGCTCGCGCAGTCGTACTCGGGGCCGGGCTCTCCCTACTGGGCCGCCAAGGGCCTGCTCGGGATCATGCTCCCGGCCGACCATCCGGTCTGGGACGCTCCCGCGGAGCCGCTCCCCGTCGAGCGCGGCGACTTCGTGCGCGCGATCGCGGCGCCGGGGTGGATCGTCTCGGGCACGGCCCGGGACGGCATCGTGCGCGTCGCGAACCACGGCACGGACCACGAGGTCGAGGGGGCGCTCGTCGCCGACTCGCCGCTGTACGCGCGGCTCGGATACTCGACCGCCACGAGTCCGCTGCTCGACGCGCGCGGATGGCGCGAGCCGCTCGAGCAGTCCGTCTCGCTCGTCGACCCGACCGGCGCCGCGACCCACCGCGCCGGCATGTCCTTCCACGGGGTGCGCGCGGGCGACGGCGTCGGCGTCGGCGCATCGACCGCGGTCGCGCACACCTTCTCGGCCGATGCCGACCAGGTCGCGCACGGCTCGGGCCTGCGCGGCACGGCAGAGGCGGTCGCGCGGCTGTCGGTCGTGTCGATCGTCCGCGGCGCGCACGAGGTGCGCCTCGCGCGAGTCGACGACCCCGAGAGCAGCCTCGCCGGATGGCGGCTGCGCTGGGGCGGATGGCCCGCCGCGGGCGCCCGGGTCGACGCGCGCGTCGAGACCGCACCCGACGCGATCGCGATCGCGTCGGTCGAGGGCGCGACCAGCGCCATCCGGGCGCTCGGGCACGTCGCGAGCGCCCGGGTCGAGCAGCGACGCGACGCGAGCCCGCTCGGCGAGACCGCCGCCGTCCCCGTTCTCGAGAGCGCGGTCGTCGTCGGCGAGTGGCGTGCGGTCGAGCTCGCCCTCTCCGGCGCCGAGGAGCTGCCGCGCGTGCAGCTCCGTCTCGACGGCGACAGCGCGCACATCACCTGGCCCGACGGCGTCGAGACGACGACGGCCCTCTCAGACCTCCGCCTCGCGCAGCCCGCGCAGCGGTGATCCCCGAACACCCGAAAATCCTGCAGCAAAGGAGCAGCACTCCCATGAAGAAGCGCATCATCGCCGCATCGGCCGGCCTCGCGGCCTCGGCCATCGCCCTCGCCGGATGCGGCGGCGGCACGCCGGCGGCCGATCCCGACGGGCCGGTCACGCTGACCCTCTCCGGCTGGAGCGTCGAGACGACGCCCGAGTTCCAGCTCCTCGCCGACCTGTTCGAGGACGCCCACCCCGACGTGACGGTCGAGATCGTGGACTACGACCCGGCCGAGTACAACACCCTCGTGACGGCCGACCTCGCGGCGGGCAAGGGCCCCGACATCATCACCCAGAAGGAGGTCAAGCACGTCACGACCTTCCAGGAGGGCGGGCAGCTGCTCGATGTGTCCGACGTCGAGCTGCCCGAGGGGATCGGCGGCGCCGCGTCGTACGAGGTCGACGGCACGGCGTACGCGGTGCCGTACCGCCAGGACTCGTGGGTCCTCTTCTACAACAAGGCGCTCTTCGACGAGGCCGGCGTCGCCCAGCCCGACGGATCGTGGACCTGGGACGACTACGAGGCGGCCGCCGAGGAGCTCACGACCAAGCTCGGCGAGGCGGGATCGACCGCGAAGGGCGCGTACCAGCACGGCTGGCAGTCGACCGTGCAGGGCTTCGCGACCGCGCAGACCGAGGGAGCGGACCTGCTGAGCGGCGACTACGACTACTTCGCCCCGTACTACGAGCGCGTCCTCGCGCTGCAGGAGGCCGGCGCCCAGGAGGCGTACAACACCGTCACGGCGAACCAGCTCACCTACCAGGGCGAGTTCGGCAAGCAGAAGGCCGCCATGCTGCCCATGGGCACGTGGTTCGTCGCGACCCTCATCGCGCAGCAGGCCTCGGGTGAGGCCGACGACTTCGAGTGGGGCATCGCGCCGATCCCGCAGCAGGACGCTGCCACGACCGGTCCCGACGCGACACCGGTCACGTTCGGCGACCCGACGGGGCTCGCGATCAACGCCAACATCGACCAGAGCAAGGTCGACATCGCGAAGGACTTCCTCGCCTTCGCCGCGAGCGAGGAGGCCGCGACGGCCCTCGCCGGCATCGGCATCTCGCCCGCGCTTCTGACCGACCCGGTCGTCGAGGCGTACTTCGGCGTCGAGGGCGCTCCGCAGGACGAGCTGTCGGCGTTCGCCGTGCAGACCCACGAGACGAAGGCCGAGAGCCCGACGTCGAGCAAGACCGCCGCGGTGCAGAACATCCTCGCCGACATGCACTCGGCCATCCTGTCCGGCTCGGCTGACGTCGACGCCGCGATCGCAGAGGCCGAGGAGCGCGTCGCCAACGAGGTCGGCACCGAGTAGCACTCAGCGAGCCGCATTCCGGTCGTTGAGCGAGCGCAGCGAGTCGAAGCACTCAGCGAGCGCAGCGACCCGCTTTCCGGTCGTTGAGCGAGCGCAGCGAGTCGAAGCACTCAGCGAGCGCAGCGACCCGCTTCCCGGTCGTTGAGCGAGCGCAGCGAGTCGAAACGTCGCAAGCCGACCTCGAGAAGAGGCACCGCGTTTCGACTCGCTCGTTCCTCGCTCGCTCAACGACCGGAGTGAACGACACTGCGCGTGAGACATCAGGACCAGGACCTAGGAGCATCATGACCACCACCGCGACGGCGCCGCCTGCACGGCGTCGCCCATCCCGCCTGCGGATGCGCAACACCCTCATCGGGTGGAGCTTCATCCTGCCGAACTTCCTCGGGTTCGCCGTCCTCACGCTCGTGCCCGTGGTCGTCCTGTTCTACATGTCCCTCACGAACTGGAACATCTTCGGATCTTCGCAGTTCGTCGGGCTGCAGAACTTCCAGCGCCTGCTCGGCGACGGGAGCTTCCGGACCGCGTTCGTCAACACGCTGTACTACTCGGTCCTGCACATCCCGCTCACGATCGTCGTGTCGCTGGGCCTCGCGCTCCTGCTCAACAACAAGCTGCGCGGCGTCGCGTTCTTCCGCACCGCCGCGTTCTTCCCCTACATCACGTCGATCGTCGCGATCGCGCTCGTGTGGAACCTCCTGTTCAGCCCGCAGTACGGCCCGATCAACGAGATCCTCCGCTCCATCGGGATCGCCGAGCCGCCCGGATGGCTCACCTCGGCCGAGTGGGCGATGCCCGCGGTCGTGATCATCAGCACGTGGCGCGACATGGGCTACTACATGGTGCTCTTCCTCGCGGCGCTGCAGACGGTGCCGCGCGAGCTGCACGAGGCGGCCCGGATGGATGGCGCGAACGTCTTCGAGCGGTTCTGGAACGTCACGATCCCGATGCTGCGGCCGACGATGTTCTTCGTCACGGTCATGCTCACGATCAACTCGTTCAAGATCTTCGACCTCATCCTCGTGCTCACCAACGGCGGCCCCGGCCAGTCGACGACCGTGATCTCGCAGTTCATCTACCGCAAGGGCTTCGAGGAGAACCAGTTCGGCTACGCGTCCGCCGCGGCCGTCGTGCTCTTCCTCCTGTGCATCGTCGTGACGATCGCGCAGTTCCTGTGGAACAAGCGGAAGGACTCGTGATGAGCGAGACGATGACCCTCGTCGCCCCCGAGCCGACCCGTCGCCGGCTCTCGATCGACCCGAAGCCCCGCCCTCGCGGCGCTGGAGGGAAGGCGCACCCGATCGCCCGCGCGCTCCTCTACGTCGCGCTCATCGCGGCGGCGGCCGCCATGCTCACTCCGTTCTTCTGGATGATCATGAGCTCGCTCAAGGAGGCCAACGCGGTCTTCTCGGTGCCGATCCGCTGGATCCCCGAGGTGTTCGTGTGGGACAACTACGTGGAGATCTGGACGCGCTCCGACATCGTCACGTGGATCCGCAACACGCTCGTCCTCTCGGTCACGGTCACGGCCCTGCAGGTGCTGACCGGCTCGTTCGCGGCGTACGGGTTCTCCCGGATCCGCTTCCCCGGCCGCGACGCGCTGTTCCTCCTCTACGTCGCGACGATCGCCGTCCCGTGGCAGTCGTACATGATCCCGCAGTTCATCCTGCTGTCGGACGCGGGCCTCGCGAACACGCTGTGGTCGATCATCCTGCTCCAGGCGTTCGGCGCGTTCGGCGTGTTCCTCATGAAGCAGTTCTACGAGACCGTCCCCGAGGACCTGTCCGAGGCGGCGCGCCTCGACGGGCTCAGCGAGTACGGCATCTGGCGTCGGATCATGCTCCCGCTGTCGGTGCCGGCGATCGCGAGCCTGTCGCTCCTCACCTTCGTGAACACGTGGAACGACTACCTCGGACCGCTCATCTACCTGCGCGACCCGAGCCTGTGGACGATGCAGCTGGGTCTCAAGAACTTCGTCTCGAGCCTCTACGACGTGGACTACGGCGTGCTCTTCGCGGGCCTCGTGATCTCGATCCTGCCGATCGCGATCGTCTTCCTCCTCGGCCAGCGGTTCTTCGTCGAGGGCATCGCGACGAGCGGCATGAAGGGCTGATCATGAAGCGCGTCCCGCACAGCGTGTACGCGACGCTCTTCGGCGTCGTGCACCTCGCGCTCGGCGTGAACCTCGCGCTCGCCGCGGTCGCTCTGCCGTTCATCGCGCTGCTCCTGACAACCGACCCCTCCCTCTCGTGGCCCGCTCTCGCGCTCGCCGCGGTGCTCGCGGGGCCCGGCGTCGCCGCCGCGTTCGGCACGTTCCGGGCGCACGCCGACGGCGAGACCGGCGTCCTGCGCGCCTTCGCCCGTTCGCTGCGCGCGACCTGGCGACGCGCCCTCGCGCTCTCCGCGCTCGTCGGCGCCGTCGTGACCGTCGCCCTCGTCGACGTGTTCGTGCTCGTGCCGACCGGCGCCGGCGCGGTCGTCGCCCCGCTGCTCATCGTCGTCGCCCTGCTCGCGATCGCGATGGGGATGGTCGGGATGGTCGCGGTCGCGGAGGATCCGGACGCGCGGCTGCGCGACGTGCTGCGCGCGGGCCTCGTGCTCGCCGTGCGGCGCTGGCCGCTCACCGTCGCCTCGTTCGCCGTCGTCGCCGTGCAGGCAGCGGTCGTCGTCGCCGCGCCCGCGCTCGGGATCGGGCTCACGGCAGCCGCGTGCCTCTACGTGGTGTGGGCAGGCGGGCGCTACACCCTGCAGCCCGTGCTCGCGCCCGCGGAGTCCTGACCCTCCCCTCTCTCCCGAAGGACCACCATGAACCCGCCCGCCATCGCCATCCGCCCGCGCATCGTGAGCGCCGTCGGCTCCGGCGCGTTCGCCCCCGAGTCCGAGACGCACCTCGCTCGGGAGCTGGCCGCCCACGGCGAGCTGCTCGCGACCGTCGACGCGTTCGACACCCCCGAGGCGCTCGCCGCACTCGCCGAGGCCGACGTGCTCATCACCGGCTGGCGCACGCCGCGCGTCGACGCGGCCGTGCTCGATCGCGCGCCTCGGCTGCGCTGGATCCTGCACGTCGCCGGATCCGTGAAGGACCAGCTCGACCCGGTCGTGTGGGAGCGCGGCATCCAGGTGAGCTCGGCCGTCGATGCGAACGCCGTGCCCGTCGCCGAGTTCACCCTCGCGGCCATCCTCATGTCGAACAAGCGCATCGTGCAGATCGCGCGCGAGTACCGCGAGCGCCGCGAGCTCATCGACCAGGCCGGGCTCGGCGTCGTCGGCAACTACCGGCGCGTCGTCGGCATCGTCGGCGCGTCGCGCATCGGCCGCCGCGTCGTCGAGCTCCTGCGCCCGTTCGACCTCGACGTGCTCCTGTTCGACCCCACGCTGTCCGACGACGCGGTGACCGCGCTCGGCGCGCGGCCGGTCACGCTCGCCGAGCTGTGCGCCGAGAGCGATGTCGTGTCGGTGCACGCGCCCTCGCTGCCGTCGACGCGCGGTCTCATCTCCGCCCCGCTCATCGCGTCGATGCGCTCCGGCGCGACGTTCATCAACACGGCCCGCGGCGAGATCGTCGACCAGGAGGCGCTCACCGAGCGGATCCTCGTCGGAGACCTCCACGCGGTGCTCGACGTGACCGTCCCGTGGGCGCTCCGGCCGGACCATCCGCTCTACGACCACCCGAACGTGCTGCTCACGCCGCACATCGCCGGGTCCGTCGGTACCGAGGTCGATCGCATGATCGACACCGAGATCGCCGAGCTCCGCCGCGTCGCCGCGGGGGAGCCGCTCGCCCACCCCGTCCTGCTCGAATCGCTCGTCATCGCCGCCTGAGGCACTCCGCCTGAGGCGCTCCGCCCGAGAGACACCTGCCTCGAGGGGCACACCCCCATCCGCAAGACGAAGGAGTCTTCGCATGCCCTCACCCGCCCGCACCGCGGGAGCCGCCGCCGTCGCGCTCGCCGCGCTCACGGCATCCGCCCTCGTCGCACCCGCCGCCCAGGCGGCCGACGAGACCGTTCAGATCGCCGTCGACGGCGGCGACATCCGACCCGACAACACGGCGGGCCTGCCCTTCAAGGGGCTCGGCGTGCTCAGCGCGAACTCCACGAGCAACCTGCTCATGGACTACAAGGCCGAGCACCCCGAGGCGTACTGGCAGCTCATCGATGTGCTGTTCGGCGGCGAGTACCCGCTGATCAGCCACGTGAAGATCGAGATGGGCTCCGACACGAACAACTCGACGGGGGCGGACGCCGCCACGATGCGCACTCCCGACGAGCTCGCGGACGCGTCGCGCTCGCCCGGATGGCAGCTGGCCGCCGACGCGAAGACGGTGAACCCCGACGTGAAGGTGTCGATCCTGCGCTGGACGATGCCGCAGTGGGTGCAGACCGCCTGGAGCGCCGGCACCGGCCAGGACGAGATGTACACCTGGTACAAGGAGACCATCCTCGACGCGTACGAGAAGTACGGCTTCATCGTCGACTACGTGAACCCGGACACCAACGAGACGACGAACCCCGACATCGCGTTCGTGAAGTGGTACGCGGACCGCGTCGCGAACGACACCGACTTCGCCGACCCCCGCTACGGGATCCCCGCCGACGAGCAGGAGGCCGTCGGCGAGGCCTACCGGTCCATTCGGATCGTCGCGTCCGACGAGAACCAGACGAAGAAGATCGGCCCCGCGCTGCTCGACGACCCCGAGCTGTTCGACATCGTCGACGCCGTCGGCTACCACTACAACACGGACGACCGGCTCGACGGCGACCCGACGAGCAGCACCTACCAGCCGTACACGAAGCTCGCGACGGGACAGACGCCCACGGGCGAGGATCGCGAGGTCTGGTACTCGGAGGGCGTGGGCTCGTTCGGCTACACCGACTACCGCGTGAACAACACGGATGGCCCGGGCGGCGCGTCGACGGGGATCGGCGGCGTGCAGAGCGCGCTCGATCTCGCGAACCGCGTCGTCAAGGGGTACGCGAACTCCAAGCGCACGCACTACATCTTCCAGCCCGCGATCGGCTCGTTCTACGAGGGGGCGCAGTACAGCCACAAGGAGCTGCTGAGCGCCCGCGACCCGTGGTCGGGATCCATCCACTACGACGCGGCGACGTACGTGATGCGCCACTTCACGTCGTTCGCGAAGACCGGGTGGGAGAACGCCGACAACACCGCCGGCATCTGGCGGACCATCCCCGAGGCGAGCGCGAGCGGCGTCCTGGGCACGGAGAACCTCGACGGGTCGAACGGGGCGCCGAGCTACATGACGCTCGCGGCGCCCGACGCCTCGGACTTCTCGACCGTGGTCGTGAACGACAGCGACCAGACGAAGACCTACCGCATCGCGCCATCCGCCCTCGCACTCGGCGACGACCTCACGGCGGAGCTGTGGGAGACCCGCGCAGCCGACGCCGGCGAGGCCTACGACGCGAACATGCTGCACCTCGCCCAGGAGCTGCAGCCCGCGTCCGACGGCTCGTACACCTTCACGGTCGCGCCGCGGTCGATCATCACCTTCACGACGCTCGATCGCTCGGGCGACGCCGACCTCGCCGAGCGCCTTCCGGAGCAGGCCGAGCGCGCCGTGCTCGACACCGACGAGACCGGCGGCGCTCTCGACGCATCGGACGAGGTGCTCTACGCCGACGACTTCGAGTACGACGAGGAGGGACCGGTGCGCGTCGGCGTCGACAACGGCGCGCGGACGGAGGAGCAGGACTACCTGACCTCGCGCGGCCACCAGCCCCGCTACATGGTCGACCAGACCGGGGCGTGGGAGGTCGGCGACGACGGCACCGGAGACCGCGTGCTCTTCCAGCGGATGGATCAGTCCATGAAGGACACGCGCGCATGGAACGTGCGCCAGCCGAACACGCTCGTCGGCGACTTCCGCTGGCAGAACTACCGGGCGTCCGTCGACGTGTCGTTCGTCGACGAGGCGGGCGGGCTCGCGCGCCTGGGCGTGCGGCAGCAGAAGGGGATGGGCGCGGGCGACGCCGCGTACAGCATCCGCGTCACGAAGGCGGGCGCGTGGACGCTCGCGCGCCACGACACGACGGTCGCGAGCGGCTCGGTCGCCGCAGCGGATGGCTACGGTCTCGCGATCGAGGCCAAGGGCGCGCAGATCACGGCATGGGTCGACGGCGAGCAGGTGGCGACCTGGACCGACCCCAACCCGGAGTACGCCGGGCGCGTGAACCTCGGCACGGAGTTCCACGAGGTCGCGTTCGACGACCTGCGCGTGGAGAAGGTCGACGGCTACACCGCGTACGCCTCGGAGCTCGTCGACAACATGGACTCCCGCGTGGCGTACACCGGGGCGTGGGCGCACAAGGCCACCGCCGGCAGCGCCGACGACTGGTACCGCTCGACGTCGACCACGTCGGCTGCGGGCGCGACGGCGACGATCGCGTTCTCGGGCACGGGCGTCGACCTCATCGGCGGGAACGCCGCGGGTGCGCGCATCCGCGTCTCGGTCGACGGGCAGCCCGTCGAGGGCGCGACGCTGCGCGCGACCTCGAAGCGCGAGGCGGCGTACTCCCTGCGCGGCCTGCCCGACGGCGAGCACACGGTCGCGATCGAGGTGGTCTCGGGAACGGTCGTCATCGACGGCTACTCCGTCATCTCGGGCGTCGTCGACGGAACCGTCGACGCCGACGAGATCCGCGACGCACTCGACGACACCGCCGGCTACGAGCAGGGGGACTACTCGGAGACCTCGTGGGCCGCTTTCGCCGCCGCGCGTGCGGCAGCCGAGGCGGCGGTCGACGGCCAGGCCGGTCTCGACGCGATCGGCGCCGCCCAGCTCGCCGCGCGGCTGGAGTCCGCGGCCAACGGGCTGCGGCCCGCGGATGTGACGGACGACGTGCGTGATCTCGGCCTGGCCGGCGCTGTCTCGGTCGGCGGCGACCTCCCGGCATCCGTCGTCATCGACGGCGTCGAGCGTGCGGTGCAGTGGGCGCCAGGGAGCGACGAGGCCGAGCGTCAGCCCTACGCGGCGGTGACCGTGCTCGGCTGGACGACCGAGCCGATCGCCGACGGCCGGAAGCAGCAGATCTCCGCCCGCTTCCAGGTCGTGCCCGACGGCATCCGGTACTTCATCGACTCGGGCGTGCCGAGCGGCCAGGCGTCACCCGCGTTCGATGCGGTGTCGCGCACGTTCGATCTCGCGAACGACGCCGTCGACCGGACCTCGGCCGACGCGGCCTCGTGGGGCTTCGTCAACGACGGGCTCAACGTGAAGGGCGGGACGGATGTGAACGACATCTTCTCCACCGGTCTGTGGGCGGGCGCGGGCAAGACGGTGCGCTACCGGCTGCCTCTCGATGCCGGCGAGTACACCCTGACGGCCGGGTTCGCGGAGTGGTGGGGGCAGAACCGCCCCATGGCGACCGAGGTGTCGTTCACGGACTCGACGGGGACGCACACCGTCGCCGGTGCGCCGGTCTCCCTCTCGAGCAGCACGACGCGGGCGACGAGCGACGTGACGTTCACGCTGACCGAGCCGACGACCGTCACCTACACCGTGCGGAAGACCGGTTCGCAGGACCCCGTGATCAGCTGGCTCGCGGTCGCACAGGCGGACGAGCCCTCGTTCGAGGCGTCGGCGACTGCGTCGCTGCGGTGCGTCGGAGGCAAGGCCGTCGCGGTCGTCGAGGTCCGAAACGGCGCCGTCGCGGACGGGTCGTTCGAGATCACCACGCCGTTCGGGGCGAAGACCCTGCAGGTCGACGCGGAGAAGAAGCGGTCGGCGAGCTTCTCGACCCGCGAGGCGTCGGTGCCCGAGGGCGAGGCGTCGGTCGAGATCACCGGCGAGATCGACGGCGAGGCGGTGACGGAGACGCTCACCGCCGCATACGGCCCGCTCTCCTGCGGCTGAGGCGAGGCGGACCCGCGCGACAGCGGGACACAGCGCAGGAGATCCGAGCGGATCGAGGGGCGGGAACCGGGTTCCCGCCCCTTTCCGCGCCGGAACTCCTGCATTGTGTCCCGGCGCGCCCGCGCCATCCGCCCGCGCTGTGCGCGCCATCCCGGCCATCCGCCTGCATGATCGATTGCGATCGCTTCCACGAAGGCATGGTTGCCGCGCGATGCGGACTCCCGCTTGACTGATGTTCACGCAAACATCCGCGAGGCGGCGTCGCCTCGCTCACGAGGGAGTGATGTTGAAGAGAACCATGACGGCCGCGGCGGGGCTGACTCTCGCCGCCGCCCTGACGATGTCCCTGGCGGGGCCGGCGACCGCCGAGGTCTCGGTCGGCGAGCCGACGACGTACACGTCGTATCCGGCCATCCAGGATCCGGGCAGCAGCGCGCCCGACTACTTCCAGCCGCTGTGGCTCGATGACAACGGCGCGCACATCCAGGCGCACGGCGGCCAGATCGTGACCGCCGAGGAGGACGGCCGCACCGTCTACTACTGGTACGGCGAAGACCGCAGCAACGGCTACTACGGCAGCCCCGGCGTGCACGCCTACAAGTCGTACGACACCGTGAACTGGGTCGACCAGGGCGTCGTGCTGCGCTCGGTGTCCGACGCCTCCGAACTCGAGACGGAGTACTTCGACGCCCTCTACGACACGGTCGACGACGCGGGTCAGCCGCGCACGGAGCGCATCGCCGAGCTGAACTACCACCTCAACACGAACGACGCGGCCGAGTACACGACGATCTTCGAGCGGCCCAAGGTGCTCTTCAACGAGAGCACGGGCAAGTGGGTGCTGTGGTGGCATTCGGATGGCCAGACGAGCCCGGGCGGGAGCATGTACGCCCGCTCGATGGCGGGCGTGGCCGTCTCGGACAGCCCGACCGGGCCCTTCAAGATGACCGGCGTCTACCGGATGCCGAACCGCACCGACTACAAGGCGTGCATCTCGGCGGCCGTTCCCGGCCAGGCCCGCGACATGACGGTGTTCCAGGACGACGACGGCACGGCGTACATCGTCTACTCCTCGGAGGAGAACCGCTCGCTCTACATCGCGGAGCTCGACGCGTCGTACACGAACGTCACCCACACGACCGACACCGACATGGCCGACGCGGGGCAGTACTCGGAGGACGGCCGCTTCCCCTATCTCTTCGCGGACGGGACTCCGGAGGCGCCCGTGCGCGGGGAGGACTTCCAGATCGTCAAGGAGTGCGGCATGCTCGAGGCGCCCGCGCTCTTCCAGCACGGCGGCCGGTACTACGTCGTCGCATCGGGCGCGACGGGCTGGGCGCCGAACCCGCAGACGTACCACACGGCCGACACGATCCTCGGGTCGTGGATCCGCGGCGTCCAGGCCGACGACGCCTACGAGAACGTCGCGTACAACGCGATCCCCGAGGGCGGCGACGGCCTCCTCTCGGTCGGCGACGTGCGCCGCACGACGTTCGGCTCGCAGTCCACGAACGTGCTCGACCTGGGCGGCGGCCGCTTCGTCTACATGGGCGATCGCTGGAACTCCGGCGCCGCCGACTCGACCTACGTGTGGCTGCCGATCACCATCGGCGAGAACGGCCGGGCCGAGATGCGCAATCCCGCGACGGAGGACCCGGAGCGCTGGGGGGCCGGCTGGGATGCGTCGTACTTCGACGAGCACGGTCTGGGCGACGGCATCTGGTCGGTCGTCGACGACCGCCTGCCGGAGACCGTCGAGCCGGGGGAGGACTTCTCCGCGAAGCTGCCCGAGACCGTCCCGGTCGCCGTCGACGGTGCGACGGCCGAGGTCGCGGTGACGTGGAGCGCGACGTCGTTCGACGAGCGGGGCACGCAGCTCATCACCGGCACCCTGGCGGCCGATGCGACGTTCACGGCGGGGCGCACGTTCACGCGCACGATCGAGGTCGCGACGCCCGGCATCGTGAACCTCGCGCTCGACGCCGCGGTGGCGGCATCGAGCCGCCAGGATCTCGCCGGCACGACGGCCGACGGCAACGTCAAGGGCAAGGGCTGGGACGACTGGGTCGGGGGCGGCGTGTACCCCAAGAGCAGCTGGCTGTCGTACACCTGGGCCTTCCCGCAGGACGTCGACGAGGTCGTCGTGCACACCTACAAGGACGGCGCGGGCGCGACGTGGCCGTCGACCATCGCCGCAGAGTACCTCGACGCATCGGGAGCCTGGGTGTCGGCGAACGCGAGCGTCGACCTCGCGCAGGACGCCTCGGCCACCGCACCCGTCGCGAAGCTCGACGTGTCGGGCATTCCGGCGACCAGCGGGGTCCGCCTGCAGCTGAAGACCGCGACGAACGTGTGGCAGTCGATCTCCGAGGTGCAGCTGTGGGGCGCCGAGGGAGTGCGGGATGTCTGCGGTGCCGACGGCACGACGCTCACGGCGAGCTTCCACCAGACGCAGTACGAGACGATGCCGCCCGCGAACGCGTGCGACGGCAGCGCCGCGACCTCGTGGTCGACGTGGGACAGCACGAAGCGCGACCAGGCGACGCTCACGATCGAGCCCGCCGAGGCCCACATCGTGGACCGGGTCGGCTTCACCAACCGCGAGGGCACCATCACGGGCGTGAGCGTCGAGTACCGCGACGCGCACGGCACCTGGCACCCGACGACCGCGCAGGACGTCGTCCCGAGCGCGAACGGCACGCCCACGTCGTTCACCTTCGAGCCGGTGCTCGCCTCGGCCGTGCGTCTCGTCTTCGCGACGCCGGGCTCGTACCTCAAGATCCCGGTGCTCGCGGTCGGCGCGGTCGACGCCGCGGTCGAGACCGCCGTGACGAGCCGCTGCGTGGGAGGCAAGGTCCAGCTCGTCGCGACCGCGCGCAACACGGCGGACGGCCCGGCGGATGTCGCGGTGCAGAGCGCGTACGGAGGGCGCGTCCTCGACGAGCTCGCGCCAGGACACGCGGCCTCGGCCGCGATCGCCGTCCGAGCCGCCTCGGCGACGGCCGGCGAGACGACCTTCACGGGAGCGGATGGCGTGCCCGTGACGGTGGGCTACCCCGCCGCCAGCTGCGGTTGAGCGCGCGCGGGTGCTCCGGCCCCGGCCGGGGCACCCGCGACCGATTCCGACCGCTTCCCGTAGGCGGCTCTTGCCAAGCCGGCGGGGGATCGCTACTGTCTTCCTAGTTTCATCGACGGTTAGATTTATCGTCGAAGAGACACCCGTCGGCGATGGAGCCGACGCTCCGACTGCAGAGAGGCAGAGGATGTCCGTGACGGACAGGGTGCAGCCCAGACGACGGCTGCTGAAGGATCTCACGCACAGCAGGGTGCTCATCCTCATGTGCATCCCGGCGATCGTGTTCTTCGCGATCTTCAGCTATGCGCCGCTCCCCGGGATCTGGATCGCGTTCACCAACTTCAACTACCGCGACGGCATCTTCGGCAGCCCGTTCGTGGGGTTCCAGAACTTCGAGTTCCTCATCAAGTCGGGCCAGCTCTGGCTGCTCACGCGGAACACGATCCTCTACAACCTCGCGTTCATCGTGCTGGGGAACATCCTGCAGATCGCGCTCGCGATCATGCTCAGCGAGATCGCCTCGAAGTACTTCAAGAAGGTCACGCAGACGGTGATGTTCCTGCCGTACTTCATCTCGGTCGTGCTCATCGGCGTGATCGCGTTCAACCTGCTCAACTACGACACCGGCGCGCTCAACGCCCTCATCGAGTCGACCGGCGGCGACCCGATCAAGATCTACAGCACGGCGGGCGCGTGGCCGCTCATCATCATCCTCGTCCACCTCTGGCAGAGCACCGGGTACGGGTCGATCGTGTACTTCGCGGCGATCATGGGCATCGACCGGACGCTGTTCGAGGCCGCGGCGATCGACGGGGCCTCGGCGTGGCAGCGGATCCGCTACGTCATCCTGCCGAGCCTCAAGCCGACGTTCATCATCCTGCTGCTGTTCTCGCTGGGCGGGATCATGAACGGCAACTTCGGCCTGTTCTGGAACCTCATCGGCAACAACGCCGCCCTGTTCTCGACCACCGACATCATCGAGACCTCGGTGTACCGGATGGTCATGTCGCAGAACAACTTCACGACGTCGACCGCGGTCGGCCTCTACCAGTCCCTCTTCGGTTTCGCCCTCGTGATGACGGCGAACTGGGTCGTGCGAAGGATGAACAAGGACTATGCAATCTTCTGAGACGCTCGTCCCCCCGCCCACGGTCACCGAGGCGGTCACGACCGCGAACGCGAGGAAGCGCCGCGGCGGCCCGACCGGGCGGCCGACGACCATCAAGCTCGCGAAGAGCGACTACACGCTCAAAGCGATCTCGTATGTGACGATCTCGCTCTTCTCGCTGTTCTGCGCGCTGCCGTTCATCCTCATCATCTCGGCGTCGTTCTCGAGCGAGTCCGAGATCATGAAGAGCGGGTTCGGACTGTGGCCGAAGGGCTTCACGCTCACGGCGTACGAGTACATCTTCAACTCGCCCCGGCAGATCCTCGGCTCCTACGCCGTGACGATCATCATGACGGTCGCGGGCACGGCGATCGGGCTCTTCATCATCTCGATGACGGGGTACGCCCTGTTCCGCCGGGACTTCCGGTACCGCAACGTCATCTCGTTCTTCATCTACTTCACGACGCTGTTCTCCGCGGGCCTCGCGCCGACCTTCCTCTGGGTGGGGCGTGACCTGGGGCTGCGCGGCAGCTACCTCGCGGTCTTCCTGCAGCTGCTCATGACGCCGTGGCTCATCATCCTCATGAAGAACTTCATGCGGACGGTCCCGTACGAGATCGTCGAGTCGGGCAAGGTCGACGGCGCGGGCGACTTCCGGATCTTCGCACAGCTCACGCTCCCGATGATGAAGCCGGCGCTCGCGACGATCGGCCTCTTCCTCGCTCTCGGCTACTGGAACGAGTGGTACCTGTCATCGCTCTACCTCGGCAGCTCCGTGGAGTTCAAGCCGCTGCAGTACTACCTCTACAACGTCATCAACACCGCGAACGCGCTGCGCAACTCGGTCGCCGGCGACAACGTGGTGATCTCCGAGCTGCCGAGCAACACCCTCAAGATGGCGAGCGCCGTGATCGCGACCGGCCCGATCCTCCTCGTCTACCCGTTCGTCCAGAAGTACTTCGTCACCGGCATCACCGTCGGCGCCGTCAAGGGCTGAACCCGATCCCACCCCTCCACCAGGAATGAGCCGAAGGAGTCTCACATGAGAAGGAACATCGTCCGAGCGGGAGCAGCGCTGCTCGCCGTGGGCGTCAGCGCGGGCATGCTGTCGGCGTGCACCGCCGGCAGCGGCGAGCAGTCGAGCGGCACCGCCGAGATCACGATGCTCGTGCTCGGCGACAAGCCGACCAACGGGCGCGTCGAGGCCATGCTCGAGAAGCTCAACGAGCGCCTCGCCGAGGAGGTGGGTGCGACGCTCGACCTCTACTACGTCGAGTGGGCCGACTGGCAGACGCAGTACAACGTGCAGCTGCTCTCCGGCGACTCGAACATCGACCTCATCACCACGGCCACCGACTGGCTGTTCGCGTGGGAGAACGCGGAGAAGGGAGCCTTCCTGCCGCTGTCGGAGGAGATGCTCCAGGAGCACGCGCCGAAGACGTGGGAGCAGGTCGAAGCCGACGGGCACTGGGATCTCACGAAGCTCGACGACGGGCAGATCTACTTCATCCCCGAGGACAACTTCACCCAGTGGACGAACCACGGGTTCTTCTACCGCGGGGACTGGGCGGCCGAGGCCGGCTTCGAGAACGGCGAGATCACGGCCTTCGAGGACTTCACGACCTACTTCCAGTGGGTCAAGGAGAACAAGCCGGAGGCCTACCCGTGGGATGTCGCCGGGACGAACGAGGCCGCCCTCACGGGCTATCTGCAGGGGCACACCGACCTGCAGACGATCCAGCAGATCAGCGCGGGCATCTACTACCCGTTCCAGACGTCCGAGTCCGACCCGTACACGGTCACGTCCTGGTACATGGAGGGCGACGAGCTGCTCGAGGCCGCCGAGCTCGCCAAGGAGTGGAACGACATCGGGGTGTGGCGCGAGGACGCGCTCAACTACGACGGCGACACCCGCGAGCTCTTCTACTCGGGCCTGTCGGGCGCCGACCAGCACCACACCCAGACGTTCGTGGGCGGCATCGTGCACAACATGAACGAGCGCCAGCCCGGATCGGACCCCAAGTTCTTCTACTGGGGCCAGGAGAACGGCAACTACTTCCGCGACATCCTCACGCACGGCGCGATGGCCGTGAGCGCGACCTCGGCGAACCCGGAGAAGGCGCTCGAGGTGTACGACATGCTCCGCAACGACGAGGAGTCGTACCGCCTCATCAACTACGGCATCGAGGGCACCGACTACGTCATCACGGACGACGGCAAGCTCGACAACCCCGAGGGCTACGACCCGTCGACCGACGCGCTCGGGGCCAACTTCTGGGCCGGCCGCATGGACGAGTACGAGTTGCCGCGGGTCACCGACGCGGAGAACAAGCAGGAGCTCTACGACCAGCTCGACGCCGAGGCGAAGGACTACCCGTACTCGACCCTCCTGTTCAACAAGGACGCGATCGATCCGACCCTCGCCGCCATGGGCGCGGTGTTCTCGGAGTACATCCCGCAGCTGCAGTACGGCAAGTTCGACGACCCCGAGGCCGCGATCGAGGAGATGCGCCAGAAGCTCCGCGACGCGGGCTACGAGGACGCCCTCGCCTCGGTCCAGGCCGACATGGACGCCTGGGCGGAGAGCCAGTGACCGCAGGCGACTGAGCGCCTGCATCGGCAAGGGCGGGCCCGCGCACCGCGGGCCCGCCCGATCTCGAAAGGGGAGAGGATGAACGGCATCTTCGCGGCGGACTCCGCGCTCATGCGGTTTCTCACGCGCGTCGCCGACGCGATGATCCTCAACGGCCTGTTCATCGTGGCGTCGCTGCCCGTCGTGACGATCGGCGCATCACTCACCGCGCTGAGCTTCACGGGGCGGAGGCTCGCGACGGGCGCGTGCGAATCGGTCACGGGCGACTTCCTCCGGTCCTTCCGGCGGAACCTCCGCCAGGCGACGGCCCTGTGGCTGCTCATGCTGCTCGTCGGCGCGGCGCTCGCCGCATGGTTCGTCGTCGTGAACGGCGTCGGGGTCCCGCCGATGCTCGAGTTCGCCCTCCTCGCGATCTGGTACGTCGTCGTGTTCTTCTGCGTCGCGTGGGCCGTCTACGTCTTCCCCTATCTCGCGACTTTCGAGGGGGCCATCCCCGAGGTCCTCCGGAACGCGCGGCTCCTCTCCCTGCGGCACCCGCTCTCGACGTTCCTCATCCTGACCGTCCTCGTGCTGTCGGCGGTCGTCACGATCTTCTCCCCGCAGGCCACGGGCTACGGCCTGCTGTGGCTCCTCATCGGATTCGGCGGGCTCGCCATCGTCATCGGCAGCGTGCTCGACCGGGTCTTCAGCCGGTACATCGACTCTTCGAGCGAGAGGTAGGCGCGTGCGCGCGAACCCCATCATCCCCTGGCGCTTCCACCTCGGCGACGAGCCCGACGCGTGGAAGAAGGGCTTCGACGACACCGCATGGCGTGCCGTGAGGGTGCCGCACGACTGGAGCGTCGAGCAGGAGTTCTCGCGCGACTGCTCGAGCGGCACGGGATATCTGCCGGGCGGCGTCGGCTGGTACCGCGCCCACGTGCCGATGGGCGAGCTCGCCGACGCCCCGCATGTGCGCCTCGTGTTCCACGGGGTCTACAAGAACGCGCAGGTCTGGGCGAACGGATACCACCTCGGCGGACGGCCGTCGGGGTACGCCGCGTTCTCGTTCGACCTGACCGAGATCCTCTCCTACGCGCCCGACGACGACCTCGTGCTGAGCGTGCGGGTCGACCACTCCGACCTCTCCGACTCGCGGTGGTACAACGGCGCGGGGATCACCCGCGGCGTCGAGATCGAGGTGCACGAGGCCGTGCGCCTCCGTGAGCACGGCACAGCCTTCACGACCCTGTCGGCCGACGCCGACGAGGCCGTCGTGCGCGTCGTCCAGACCCTCGTCAACGACGGCCCCGAGCCGGTGTCGGTGCAGGTCCGGCACGAGCTGCGCTCCCTGACATCGGGGCGCGTGCACGCCTTCGACGCGGCCGTCGAGGTGCCAGCGGGCGGCGCGGCCGACGTCGAGAGCGAGACGCGCGTGCCCGATCCCGAGCTCTGGTCCGATACCGATCCGCATCTGCACCGTCTGTCGACGACCGTCGTGCCCGATCGGGGGCCATCCGCCCGCTACACGCAGACCGTCGGGATCCGCACGGTCGCCTTCGACGCCGACGCGGGCTTCTCGGTCAACGGCGAGCCGCGCACGCTCACGGGCGTGTGCCTGCACGAGGACGCGGGGCCGTTCGGCACCGCCGTGCCTCCGGCCGTGTGGCTGCGGCGCCTGCTGCGGCTGAAGGAGATGGGCGCGAACGCCGTGCGCATGGCCCACAATCCGCACGCCCCCGAGCTGTACGCCCTCTGCGACGCGCTCGGCCTCTTCGTGATCGACGAGGCCTTCGACGAGTGGGAGAACCCGAAGAACAAGTGGTGGCAGGGGCACAACGTGTACCCGCCGCGGCACGAGGGCTACGCCAAGGACTTCCCGGAGTGGCACGAGCGCGACCTCGCGGCCATGATCGACGCGCATCGCGGCCATCCGTCGATCATCGCGTGGAGCATCGGCAACGAGATCGACTACCCGAACGACCCGTACGCGAGCCCTCTCTTCGACGAGATGACCGGCAACAACGACGCGAGCAAGCCCGCGGCCGAGCGCGTCTACGATCCGTCGCGCCCGGACATCCGGCGCCTGACGACGATCGCTCGGCGGCTCGCGGCGATCGTCCGCGCGAAGGACCCGACGCGGCCCGTGACGATCGCGGCGGCCTTCCCCGAGCTGTCGAGCCTCACGGGCTTCCTCGACGACATCGACGTCGTCGGCTACAACTACAAGGAGCACCTGTACGAGGCCGACCACGCGCGGTTCCCCGACAAGCCTCTGCTGGGCAGCGAGAACGGCCACGGCTACGCCGAGTGGCAGCACGTCGTGCGGGCCGACTACGTGGCGGGACAGTTCCTGTGGACCGGCATCGACTATCTCGGAGAGGCCCACGGATGGCCCGTGCACGGCTCGGGGGCGGGGCTGCTCACGCTCGCGGGCTTCGCGAAGCACACGTGGCATCTGCGGCGCAGCTGGTGGACCGACGAGCCCGTCGCGCATCTCGTGACCCGGCCGGCAGGGGAGGGCCCGCGCAGCTTCTGGAGCCATCCCGTCTCGCGTGCATGGGAGGGCAGGGAGCGGGTCGAGGTGCTCTGCTTCGCGGGCGGCGGCGAGCCGCGGCTCACGTGCGGAGGCGACGCCATCCCGCTCGCATGGGACGACGAGGGCGGCTTCTGGACGGCCGAGACCGACGTGCGCTCCGCGCCGCTCGTGCTCGAGATCGTCCGCGACGGCGACGTCGTCGCACAGGACGAGCTCCGCGCGCGCGGGGCGGCCGCCCGCCTCGACGCGGTCGTCTGGGAGGCCCCGGAGCATGCAGCGCGCCGCTGCGCCGACGCCGGCCTCGCTCTCGACGGCGCCCCGTTCGACGGTCTCGTGCAGATCGAGTGCGCGCTGCGCGACGCCGACGGAGGATCGGCGCGGGACGAGCGGATGGTCTCGGTCGAGGTCTCCGGCGGCGAGCTGCTCGGGATCGAGAACGGCGACCTCGCCGACGTCACGCCCTACGCGAGCTCGCAGCGGCGGACCCTCGAGGGGCGGCTCGCCGTGTTCGTGCGCGCGGACGCCGGCGCCGTCGTGCGCCTCCGGGCCGAGGGGCTCCCCGAGACGATCGTGGAGTGCGGGCCGTGACATACTGGCGACGACCGGCGGGGGACCGGTCGCCGGGATCGCCCGCCGCGGCGGCGGACCCGATGCGGATGGCCGCGGTGCGGGAGTGAACATGGCTGTCTCGAGGCGCACGTCGCGCGACATCCGGAGCGAGTCGCGGCTCGACGTGCTGCATGTTCTGCTGTCGCAGGGCGAGACCACGCGCAACGAGATCGCCCGCACGACGGGACTCAGCCCGGCGACCGTCGCCACGGTGGTGGGCGAGCTCCTCGTCGAGGGCATCGTCGTCGAGACCAAGGTCACGGTCGGCCGGATCGGGCGGCCGACGGCGACGCTCGCGATGAACCCCGATCGCGGCCGGGTGGTCGGCATCGACGTCGCCGAGACCTACGTGCGCGCCGAGCTGTTCGACACGGCGCTCACCCAGATCGCGCTCGTCGACGTCGAGCGCGACGAGCACCTCCTCGACCCCGACTCCGTCGTCGAGGCGATCGGCAGCGCGCTCGACCGCGTGCTCGAGCAGGGCGGCGTCGACCGGGGCGATGTGCTCGGCGTCGGGGTCTCGCTTCCGGGGCTCGTGCAGGCGCCCGCCGGCGTCTCGGTGCTCGTGCCGAACTGGACCTGGCACACCGTCGAGCTCGACCGCCTGCGCGAGCGGGTGGGGCTGCCGCTCGTCATCGACAACCCGCTCAAGGTCATCGCGACGGCGGAGCTCTGGCTCGGGCGCGGCCGGTCGCACTCGAGTCTCGTCACCGTGAACCTCGGCACGGGCGTCGGCGCCGCGATCGTGCTCGAGGGGCGCATCCTGCGCGGAGCGACGAATCTCGCGGGGGAGTGGGGGCACTCGCTGCTCGCGCTCGACGGTCGCGGGTGCCGCTGCGGCCGCCGCGGCTGCGTCGAGGCCTACGTCGGAGCGCCCGGGATCCGGCAGACGCTCCGCGAGATCGCCCCGGACCATCCGCTTCTCGCGCTCGACTCGCAGCGCGACTTCATCGAGGCGATGGCCGGGGCGGCGGATGGGCCCGAGCACGATGCGGCGGTCGACGAGACGATCGCGCGCACCGCCTGGTACCTGGGGTCGGCGCTCGCCGATCTCGTCGCGGTCGTCAACCCCGAGGTGGTGACGCTCACCGGCTGGACGGCCTGGGCGCTCGGCGATCGCCTGCTGCCGGCGACCCGCGAGCACCTGCGCGACCAGGCGCCCGGGACGGCCGGGGCCGACGTCGAGCTCGGCGTGTCGACGATCGGCGGGAGCACCGTGTCCACCGGCATCGCCGTCATCGCGCTCGAGCGCTTCCTCGCCGACGCGGGCCTTCTGACGAGCCGGACGCCGATCGCGCTCTGACGCCCCTGCATGTCTCACTCTTCTCGGTTCTGGCGGGCGCGAAGCCGCCGAGAGTGAGACATGCAGGGCTTGCCGCGGGCGTCGGGTGCGGTGTGCGGGACACAGCGCAGGAGTTCTCCGTGGCCTGAGCTGCGGGAACCGGATTCCGGGGCGTGTCGGCCGCGGATCTCCTGCGTCGTGTCCCGCGCTCAGTCGACCGGGATGGTCGTTCCGCGCACGACGAGCTGGACGGGCGTGTGCAGGACGCCGCTCTCGATCCCGTTGTCGTCGAACGCGTGGAAGAGGTGCTGCGCGGCGGTGCGACCCAGCGCCTCGAAGTCCACGCCGACCGTCGTCAGGCGCGGGCGCGAGTTCTCTGCGAGCACCGTCCAGTTGTCGAAGCCGATCACCGCGAGGTCGCGCGGCACGTCGCGTCCGAGGTCGCGCGCCGCGTCGAGCACGCCGCGCGCGATCTGGTCCGAGCCGCAGAAGACGGCGTCGATCTCCGGATCGCGCTCGAGCAGAAGGGCCGCAGCCGCCCGCCCCCAGTGCTCCGACCACTCGCCGAGCATCGGCTCCGCCGCGAACGCCGTGCCGGCCGCGACCAGCGCCTCCTGTGCTCCGCTCAGGCGATCCTGCGCGGCGGCATAGGAGGGGTCGCCTCCGATGTGCACGATGCGGCTGCGGCCGCACGCGAGCAGATGGCGGATGGCCAGACGGCCGCCCTCGACGTTGTCGGGCGTGAGCGACAGGTCGCGCGGATCGCTGGACGGTGCATAGACGTACACCACGGGGACCGGCAGCGCGCGGCCGAGGCTCCTGCGGGGATCGGTGCGGTCGCCCACGACGATGATCCCGTCGACCCTGCGGCTGAGCAGCGCGCGCAGGTGATGCTGCTCGCGGACGGCGTCGCCGCGCGCGTCGCACAGGAACACGTCGATGCGTCCCGCGCCGAAGGCGTCCTCGGCACCCATGAGGATGGGCAGGACGAAGCGGCCGTCGAGGTCGCTCGTGAGGAGTCCCACCGTGCTCGTGCGCCCGGCGGTGAGGCCGCGCGCGACCGCGTTGGGGGTGAACCCGACCTCCTCGGCTGCCGCCAGCACGCGAGCCCTCGTCGCCGCTGCGACGTCGGTGCGGCCGTTGAGTGCCTTGGAGGCGGTCGCCGCCGAGACGCGCGCGCGCTGCGCGACATCGTTCAGGGTGGCGGCCCGCCCGTTGCGCTCCGTGCTCATCGCTCTAGCGTGCCACAGTCTCGAAACCGTTACATGGATTTCTGCACCGTCGTGCTTGACGGCCCGCAGTGCCGCCGCTAGATTCAACGAAAGCCGTTTCGAAAGCTTTCGCGCGGCGTGTCGAGCATCGGCGGCAACGGCGGCGTGCTCGCTCAACGAAGAGCCAGAGGAGCAGACACATGATCACGACCATCCGGCGCGGCACGGCGATGCGCGCCGCAGGACTCGCCGTCGCGGGCGCGCTCGCGGTGGGCCTCACGGCGTGCTCGGGCGGCAGTGGAGGCCAGGCTGCGGTCGACGAGATCCCCGCCGAGGGCGTAGACGACGGCTCCACCCTCTCGCTGTGGACGCGTGCGCCGATCGAGGCGCAGGCCAAGCTGCTCGTGGAGGAGTACAACGCCACGCACGAGAACCAGGTGGAGCTCACGGTCGTCCCGAACGACGACTACGTCGCGAAGGTCGGCGCGGCCGCGGGGTCCGGCGGGCTGCCGGACCTGTTCGCCGCCGACGTCGTCTACGTGCCGAACTGGGCGGGCCAGGGGCTCTTCCAGGACATCTCGCCGCTCGTCGAGCAGCTCGACTACGCCGACGAGATCAACGCGGGCCACATGTCGGCCGGCACGATCGACGATGCCGAGTACACGCTGCCCTTCGTGCTCGACCTGTCGGTCATGATGTGGAACAAGGAGCTCGTCGAGCAGGCGGGCCACGACCCCGAGAAGGCACCCGAGACGATCGCGGAGTTCGCCGAGATCGCCCGTGACGTCGACGCGCTCGGCCTGGACGGCGTCTCCGGCACCTCGACCGGCCTCAACTGCGGCGGCTGCCTCCTCTTCACGTGGTTCCCGTCGATCTGGGCGTCGGGCGAGGAGGTCCTCAGCGAGGACGGCACCGAGTCGCTCCTCGACGGCGAGGCCGCGCAGGAGATCTACGGCACGTGGAAGGGCCTCGTCGACGACGGAGTCGTCGCGCCCGGCTCCGAGGACGAGACCGGCGCCACGTGGGTCGCCGGCTTCCAGGAGGGCAAGGTCGGCATCATGCCGTACCCGGCGACGCTGCTTCCGGCTCTCGAGTTCGACGCGGGCGTCGCGGGCCTCCCCGGCGTCGACGGCGGCGCCTCGACGTTCGTCGGCGGCGACAGCATCGGCATCTCGAAGGACTCCGAGCTCTCTGCGCAGGCGTGGAACTTCCTCGCGTGGATGATGTCGGAGGAGACGCAGGTCGACGTCCTCGCGGCGAACGGCAACGTGGTCTCCCGCGGAGACCTCGCCGACAACGAGCACGCATCGGCCGACCCGCGCCTCGTGACGATCAACGAGGTCGCCGCTCAGGGCGACACCCCCGTGGCCGTCAACTTCCAGCAGGCCTTCAACGCCGCGGGAAGCCCCTGGCTCACCCTCGTGCGCAACGAGGTGCTCGGCGAGGGCGGAACCCTCGAAGAGGACAACGCCGCGATCACCGAGATCCTCTCGCAGTGACAGTCGCCGTCGGGGTGCTCCCCGCAGCGGAGCGCCCCGACGGCATCGGACAGAAGGATCCACGATGACCACCGCCGCCACGACCGCGCGACGTCCCGGGCGGACCCGCGCGCAGCGCGCGCACGCCATCCAGGGATGGCTGTACGCCTCGCCCACCGCCCTCTTCGTCGGCGTTCTCTTCGTCGTCCCGCTCGTCCTCGTCGTGGCCATGTCGCTCGGCGACTGGCCGCTGCTCGCGGGCTTCCAGGGCTGGAACTTCCCCGACAACTACGTCGCCGCCGTCGACCACCGCCTGTTCTGGGAGGCCATCCGCTTCACGGTGATCTACACGATCGCCGCGACGGTCCTCCTCATCGGCCTCGGCCTCGGGCTGGCCTTGCTCGTCCAGGAGTCGTCGCGATGGCGGTCGTTCCTGCGCACCGCCTTCCTCGTGCCGAGCGCCCTCGGCCTCGCCTCGGCGTCGCTCCTCTTCTATGTCCTGTACTCGCCGATCGCGGGTCCGTTCGCGGAGTGGATGGAGTCATCCGGCTTCACGATCCTCGGGACGCCTGGCGGCGCGCTCTGGGCGACGGTCTTCCTCATCGTGTGGCGCTTCACGGGGTTCTACATGTTGCTCATGCTCGTCGGCCTCCAGGCGATCCCGGGCGAGGTGTACGAGGCGGCGCGCATCGACGGGGCCTCGAAGCTGCAGACCTTCCTGCACGTCACGATGCCCCTCATGCGGCCCACCTTCGCGCTCACGATCGTCATGTGCGTCACGGGCTCGCTGCTCGCGTTCGAGCAGTTCTACATCCTCACCAAGGGCGGTCCTGACAACTCCACGATGACCGTCGTGCAGCTCATGTACTCCATGGCCTTCCAGGGGCAGAACGACCTCGGGATCGCGGGGGCGCTGTCGGTCATCGTGCTCATCGCCCTCGTCGTCATCAACGTCTTCCAGCTGCGGGTGCTCCGCGGCGGAGAGGAGAGCTGACATGACCGCGCTCGCTCCGACCGAGACCGAGGTCATCGTCACGGAGGGCCGCGGCGCGTCGCGCGCGCCGCGGCAGGGCGGATGGCGCCGGCTGCTCGCGAGGGCGCCGTTCGGCATCTTCTCGGCCGCGCTCGCGGCCGTCTTCCTCTACCCGCTCGTCTGGGCCGTCGTGTCGTCGTTCGCGCCGCGCGCCGGCACGAGTCAGACGGAAGGGTGGGGTCTCGGGAACTACGCGACGCTCGCCGAGTTCCAGGCGGGCATCTGGGTCTACCTCGGCAACTCGCTCGTCGTGTCGGGCCTCACCGTGATCCTCACGCTCGTGATCTCGTTCCTCGGCGGATACGCATTCGCCCGGTTCTCGTTTCCGGGGAAGACCGCGCTGTTCCTCACGACCCTGGCCATCCTCATGGTCCCGTACGCGACCCTCCTCATCCCGCTGTACGTGATCCTCAACGGCCTCGGCCTCGGCAACACGACCGTGGGCGTCGCCCTCGTGCTCACGATGTTCCAGCTGCCGTTCTCCACGTTCATGATGCGGATCTCGTTCGAGTCGATCCCGCGCGAGCTCGACGAGGCCGCCCTCGTCGACGGCTGCAACAGCTTCTCGGCGCTGTGGCGCGTGCTGCTGCCCGCGACCAAGCCGGGGCTCATCACGGTGGGGCTGTTCGCCTTCCTCACCGCGTGGAACGACTTCATCGCGCCCCTCATCCTCATCAGCGACACGAATCGGATGACGCTGCCGCTCGCGGTCGCGAACCTGCGCGGCCAGACGATGGGCGTGATCGACTACGGCGCCACGCTCGCCGGGGTCGCGGTCCTCGCGCTGCCCTGCGTGCTCCTGTTCCTCGTTCTCCAGCGTCACTACGTGCAGGGCTTCATGTCCGGCGCCTTCAAGGGATGATCATGACACTCACCACATCGCACCGCGCGACCGCGGCGGCTGCCGCTCCTGTCCTGCCGAGCTCGGGCGCGCTGCGTCCCCTGGGGATCGAGGAGGTCGCGATCACGGGAGGGTTCTGGGGCGCTCGGCAGCGCGTGAACCGGCGCGCGACCCTCGCGCACATCGGCACGTGGCTCGAGCGCGAGGGCTGGATCCGCAACTTCGAGCTCGCCGTCGCCGGTGGGCTGCCCGAGGGCCGCCGTGGTCGCGAGTTCTCCGATTCCGAGGTCTACAAGTACCTCGAGGCGCTCGCGTGGGAGATCGGACGTGCCCCCGATGACGAGCTCGAGCGCGCGTTCCGCGACATCGTCTCGCTCGTGGGCGCGGCGCAGGAGCCCGATGGATACCTGAACACGCGGTTCGGCCGCCCCGGTCAGGGCCCGAGGTGGTCCGACCTCGAATGGGGGCACGAGCTCTACTGCCTCGGGCACCTCTTCCAGGCTGCGGTCGCGCGGGCTCGCACGAAGCCCGGCGCCGACGACGGGCTCCTCGAGATCGCCACACGCGCCGCCGACCTCGTCTGCGAGGTGTTCGGCGAGGACGGCATCCCGTCGATGTGCGGGCACGCGGAGATCGAGATGGGACTGGTCGAGCTCGGTCGCGTCACGGGCGAGCCCCGCTACATCGCGCAGGCGAAGCTCTTCATCGACCGGCACGGCACGGGGGTGCTCGCGGACATCGAGTTCGGCCGCTCGTACTTCCAGGACGACATCCCCATCCGCGAGGCCGACGTCCTCCGCGGCCACGCCGTGCGCGCGAACTACCTCTCGTCGGGGGCTCTCGACGTCGCGGTCGAGACGGTCGACGGCGAGCTGTCCTCGGCGCTCGTGCGGCAGTGGGACAACACGGTCGCCCGCCGCACGTACATCACCGGCGGGCAGGGCGCCCACCACCAGGACGAGGCGTTCGGCGCCGACTTCGAGCTGCCGCCCGACCGCGCCTACTCCGAGACCTGCGCGGGCATCGCATCAATCCAGTTCAGCTGGCGCCTGCTGCTCGAGTGCGGGGAGGCGAAGTACGCCGACCTCATCGAGCGCACGCTGTACAACGTCGTCGCGACGTCGCCCTCGTCCGCTGGCACGGCGTTCTACTACGCGAACACGTTGCACCAGCGCACGCCGGGAGAGGTCGCCGACCCGGATGCGCCGTCCGCGCGTGCGGAGTCGTCGCTGCGCGCGCCGTGGTTCGAGGTGTCGTGCTGCCCGCCCAACGTCGCCCGCACCCTCGCCAGCCTCGCCGCGTACGTCGCGACCGTCGACGAGGAGGGGCTCCAGATCCACCAGTACGCGCCCGCCACGATCTCAACCGCGGTCGCCGGGCACGACGTCGCACTGCACGTGGAGACGGACTACCCCGCGGCCGGCGACATACGCGTCACCGTGGACGCCGCCGCGGACGCGGAGTGGACGCTCTCGCTCCGCGTGCCCAGCTGGGCGGTCGGAGCAGCGCTTGAGGTCCGTTCGGCGGACGGCGGGGTCCAGACGCTCGCGGCGGAACCCGGGTACGCGACCGTGCGTCGCGCGTTCTCCGCGGGCGATGTCGTGACGCTGCGCCTCCCTGTCGCCCCGCGGCTCACGCGGCCGGACGCGCGCATCGACGCGATCCGGGGCGCGGTGGCGGTGGAGCGCGGCCCCGAGGTGCTGGCGCTCGAATCGGTCGACCTCCCCGAGGGGATCGGCGTCGATGTCGTGGCGATCGATCCCGACGCGCCCCTGCGCGAAGAGGACGGACGCGTCGTCGCGCGCCTGGCCATCCGACGCCCCGTCGACCTCCCGTGGCCGTTCGGAGACCCCGAGGTCGCAGACGAAGAGCAGATCGTCAACGTGCCGCTCATCCCGTATCACGAGTGGGCCGAGCGGGGCCCCTCCACGATGCGCATCTGGATCCCCGAGCGCCGCGCGGGGGCCTGACCCCGCCGCCCCTCCACCCACTTCGATCCTGCATGTCTCACTCTCCGCGGTTCTGGCGGGCGCGAACCCGCCGAGAGTGAGACATGCAGAGTCGCGGACGCCGAGTCGCGGGGAGAGCGGAGGGGCGGGGCTTGTTCCCGCTCACAGGCCGCCGCGATCGCTAGGCTGAGGGGGCCGCGCGCCGTCGCGCGCGGCCCCCGTCCCCGCTCCCGGCGACGGCGAGACCGATGGAGGACTCCGGTGGCGAACACGAGCGCGGACAAGCCGAACATCCGGCAGGTCGCCCAGCTCGCCGGCGTCTCGCACATGACGGTCTCGCGCGTCCTCAACGACTACCCGTACATCAAGGAGGCCACGCGCCGCCGCGTGCTCGAGGTCATCGAGGAGCTCGACTACCGCCCCAACATGGCGGCGCGCGCCCTCGCGACGCAGCGCAGCCAGCGGATCGGCGTGCTCGTGGAGAGCGCGGTCGAGTTCGGCCCGACGAGCACACTCCGCGCCGTCGAGTCGGCCGCGCGGCTCGCCGGATACTCCGTGAGCGCGATCGCCCTGCGCGGCGGCGACGAGATCACGCCGCAGGAGGCCGTCGACAACCTCACGACCCAGGGGATCGACGCCCTGTGCGTCGTCGCCCCGCGCTCGTCGTCGATCGCCGCCCTCCGCAAGATCTCGATCGGCGTCCCGGTGCTCGTCGTCAAGCCCGACAAGGACCCGGCGTTCCTCACCGTCTCGGTCGACCAGCAGGAGGGCACGACCCTCGCGGTCGACCACCTCGTCTCGCTCGGGCACCGCGACATCCTGCACCTCGCCGGGCCGCTCGACTGGCTCGACGCCCGCGCACGCGAGCGCGCGTTCCACGCACGCGCGAAGGCGTGGGGCATCCGGGAGCGCCCGATCGTCGTCGGCGACTGGACGGCCGACTTCGCCTACGACTTCGCCAAGGGCATCCGCGAGCTGCCCGACTACACCGCGATCTTCGCGGGCAACGACGACATGGCGGTGGGGCTCATCCACGGGCTCGCCGACCGCGGATTCTCCGTGCCAGACGACCTCAGCGTCGTCGGCTTCGACGACGTGCCGCTCTCGGCGCACGTGCTGCCGCCGCTCACGACCATCCGGCAGAACTTCCACGCGCTCGGCGTCTCCGCGGTCGACATGCTGCGCGCGGCGATCGAGAAGCGCGAGATCCCTCGCGTGACGCGCATCCCCGCCGAGCTCCTCGTGCGCTCCTCCACGGCCGCGCCGCGGGAGGGGCGATGACCGCGCGTCAGCCCGTCGTGGAGATGACGGGGATCTGCGTCGAGTTCGCGGGGGTCCGCGTCCTCGACGACGTGGACCTCACGCTGCGCCCGGGCGAGGTGCACGCGCTCATGGGCGAGAACGGCGCCGGCAAGTCCACGCTCATCGGCGCGCTCACCGGAACCGTGCCCATCCGCTCGGGCGAGGTGCGCATCGACGGAGACGAGAGCGTCCCCGTGGGCGTCGCGCGCAGCCGCGCGCAGGGCATCGCGACCGTGTTCCAGGAGACGCGTCTCAGTCCGCACCTCACGGTCGCCGAGAACGTCATGCTCGGCAACGAGATCCGAGGCCGCCTCGGCATCGACTGGAAGGCCAACCGCGCCCGCACCCAGGAGGTGCTCGCGCGGCTCGGCCTCGACGACGTCGACCCCCGCGCGCCGCTCACGGCACTGTCGCCCGCGGTCAAGCAGCTCGTCGCCGTCGCGCGAGCCCTCGTGCTCGAGCCGCGCGTCCTCATCCTCGACGAGCCGACCGCGAGCCTCGACGCGGCCGAGGTCCGCACGCTCCTCCGGGTCGTGCGGGGTCTGCGCGACCGCGGCGTCGCCATCCTCTTCGTCTCGCACTTCCTCGAGCACGTCTTCGCGATCGCCGACCGGATGACCGTGCTGCGCGGCGGGCGCGTGGTGGGGGAGTACGCCGCCGACGATCTCGACCGGGCCGACCTCATCTCGAAGATGATCGGCGAGGACATCGAGGCGCTCAAGGCGCTGCGCTCGGAGCGCCTGTCGCACCACTACGCAGCCTCGGGGGAGCCGACCCTGTCGGCCTCAGCGCTCGGCCGACGCGGCACGCTCGAGCCGACCGATCTCGAGCTCTCCCGTGGCGAGGTGGTCGGCTTCGCCGGGCTGCGCGGCTCGGGGCGGACCGAGCTCGCGCGCCTCATGGCGGGCGCCGAGCGCGCCGACAGCGGAGAGCTCTGGGTCGACGGACGGCGGGTGCAGCTGAGCAGCCCGGGCGCCGCGCTCCACCACCGCATCGCCCTCTCCACGGAGAACCTCCGCGACGAGGGGATCATCGGCGGGCTCACCGCGCGCGAGAACATCGTGCTCGCTCTGCAGGCGCTGCGCGGATGGTCGCGGCCGCTGTCGCGCGGCGAGCAGGACGCGCTCATCGAGACGTACCTCGAGGCCCTGCGCCTGTTGCCGTCCGACATCGACCGGCCCGTCGAGGAGCTCTCGGGCGGCACGCAGCAGAAGATCATGCTCGCGCGCCTCCTCGCGACGCGCCCGCACGTGCTCATCCTCGACGAGCCCACGCGCGGCATCGACATCGGCGCGAAGCTCGACATCCAGCGCAAGGTCGCTCAGCTCGCGGGGGAGGGCGTCGCGGTCGTCTTCATCTCGTCGCAGCTCGAGGAGGTCGTGCGCCTGAGCGATCGCATCGTCGTGCTCAAGGACCGCGAGAAGATCGGCGAGCTCAGCAACGGCCCCGGCGTGACGGTCGACACGATCGTCGAGATGATCGCCGCCGACCTCGACGGGGACCTCGGGGACTGATCCCATCACGATCCGATCTCGCCCTTGCACGGAACAAATTGTTCCCGGTAACATCTCGAGCACGGCGCACCACGCGTCACTGCAATCGGCAGCGGATCCACGACGGATCCGGATCGCCGGGCGGCCCTGCGCCCGGTGTCTCGAGGAGGAGAACCATGTCTGCACACAAGCGCGTCTTCCAGGTGCTCGGTCTCGCGACCGTCGGCGCCCTGTCGCTCGGTCTCGCTGCCTGCTCGGGCGGGGCGGCCGGCGACGACGACGTCACCACGATCGGCTTCGTCGCGGTCGGGCCCGAGGGTGCCTGGCGCGAGGCGAACGAGCAGAACATCCAGGACACGTTCACGGAGGAGGCGGGCTACGAGCTCAAGTACGCGCCCGCGACGAACCTCGACCAGAAGTCGCAGATCGACGCGTTCACGTCGTTCGTCGACGAGGGCGTCGACGTGATCCTGCTGTCGGCCACCGAGGCCACCGGCTGGGAGGACTCGCTCAAGCGGGCCCAGGAGGCGGAGATCCCCGTCGTGCTGCTCGACCGCGGCATCGAGCCCGACGACACGAGCCTCTACGTCACGCGCATCGCGCCCGACAACATCGAGGTCTCCACGGCGGTCGCCGAGTGGGCGGTGTCGGCCTTCCCCGACGGCGCGAACTACTTCGTGCTCGAGGGCCCGGCAGGCGTCTCCGTCGTGAACGAGCGCAACGAGGGCTTCGACGCCGTCGTCGGCGCCGAGTCGAGCTTCACGAAGATCGGCGCGCAGACGGCGAACTGGTCGACCGAGGAGGCCAAGGGCGTCGTCGAGACCGTCCTGAAGTCCAACGACAACGACGTGCAGTTCATCTTCGCGCAGAACGACGAGATGGGCCTCGGCGCCGTCCAGGCCGTCGAGGAGGCGGGCCTCGCGCCGGGTGAGGACGTCAAGATCGCCACGATCGACGGCACGCAGGGCGCCCTCGAGGCCCTCGCGGCCGGCGACCTCAGCTTCGTCGCCGAGTACAACCCGCTGTTCGGCGAGACCGCCCTCGACGTCGTCGAGAAGGTGCTCGCGGGCGAGGACGTCGAGCCGAGCATCGTCGTCCCGAGCGAGACCTTCGACTCGCCCGAGGCCGCCGAGACCGCGCTGCCCGACCGCAAGTACTGATCGGGCACGCGCCCGACGTGCGGGGCCCTCGCGGGCCCCGCACGCTCAGACCACCCGCGGCACGCTCGCGGCGACAGATGTGGAGCATGCGATGACGCAATCGCGTCCGATCGTCGAGATGGAGGGCATCTCGATATCGTTCCCCGGCGTGAAGGCCCTCGACGAGGTGAGCTTCCGGCTCTTCCCCGGCGAGGTGCACACGCTCATGGGCGAGAACGGGGCCGGGAAGTCGACCCTCATCAAGGCGCTCACGGGCGTCTACCGGATCGACGAGGGCGAGATCCGCATCGCGGGCGAGCCGCGGCGGCTGACCGGCACGGCCGACGCGCAGAGCGCGGGCATCTCGACCGTGTACCAGGAGGTCAACCTCTGCGCGAACCTCACGATCGGCGAGAACGTCATGCTCGGCCACGAGGTGAAGGGCCCGCTCGGGATCAACTGGCGCGCGACGCACCGCCGTGCCGGGGAGACGCTCGAGAAGCTCGGGCTCGGCCACCTCGACCCCAAGCAGTCGCTCGCGACCCTGCCCCTGGCCATCCAGCAGCTCGTCGCGATCAGCCGGTCGATGGTCGCGCAGTGCAAGGTGCTCATCCTCGACGAGCCGACCTCGAGCCTCGACGCGAACGAGGTCGAGCAGCTCTTCGCGGTCATCCGCCGCCTGCGCGACCAGGGCGTCGCCATCCTGTTCGTCTCGCACTTCCTCGACCAGGTCTACGCGATCAGCGACCGCCTCACGGTGCTGCGCAACGGCCGGTTCGAGGGCGAGTTCCGCACGCGCGAGATCGACCGCGCGACCCTCATCTCCACCATGATCGGCAAGGACGCCCAGACGCTGGCGTCGCTCGATGCCAAGCCCGCACGGCGTGTGCGCGGCGACGCGCTGTACTCGGCCAAGGGGATCAGCCGCAAGGGCGCGATCGAGGAGGTGGACCTCGACCTGCACCGCGGAGAGGTCGTCGGGTTCGCCGGCCTCCTCGGATCAGGGCGCACGGAGCTCGCGCGCCTCGTCTTCGGCGCCGACCGCCCCGACACGGGCGAGGTCGCGCTCCGGGGGAAGAAGGCCGACATCTCGACGCCGGCGAAGGCGCTCGCCGAGCGCATCGCGTTCTCGAGCGAGAACCGCCGCGACGAGGGCATCATCCGCGACCTCAGCGTCCGGGAGAACCTCATCCTCGCCGTCCAGGCCAAGCGCGGCTGGGCGCGCCCGCTGCCGCGCCGCGAGCAGGATGAGCTCGTGAGGAAGTACATCTCGGCCCTCGGCGTCCGCCCGACCGATCCCGAGCGGCCGATCCGCCTGCTCTCGGGCGGCAACCAGCAGAAGGTCCTGCTGGGCCGGTGGCTCGCGACCGAGCCCGAGATCCTCATCCTCGACGAGCCGACGCGCGGCATCGACGTCGGCGCCAAGGCCGAGATCCAGGAGTACGTCGCCGCTCTCGCCGACGAGGGGCTGTCGGTCGTCTTCATCTCGTCGGAGCTCGAGGAGGTCGTCCGGCAGAGCGACCGCATCGTCGTCCTCAAGGACCACCGCAAGATCGCCGAGATCGACGGCGGCCCCGGCGTCTCCGCCGATTCCATCGTCACGATCATCGCCGAGGACGGCCTCGACGGTGCAGACGCGGATGGCGCCATCCGCGAGGAGGTCGCATCATGAGCGAGAGCGCAGCCCGCTCCCGAGAGGTCCTGAGGGGACTGCTCAAGAGCCAGTACGTGTGGGGCGTCGTCGCCATCGTGCTCCTGCTCGCCGTCAACCTGGCGAAGGACCCCGGCTATCTCGCCGTCACGGTCGGCTCGTCGGGCCACCTCGTGGGCAACGTCATCGACATCCTGCGGGCCGCCGCGCCGATCATGATGATCGCGATCGGCATGTGCCTCGTCGTCGCGACAGGCGGCATCGACCTCTCGGTGGGATCCGTGATGGTCGTCGCCGGCGCCGTGTCGATGGAGTTCCTCAGCGCGGCACCCGACACGCTCGGCTCGGCGTTCGCCGCGCTCGGTCTCGTGGTCGTCGTGAGCGCGGCGCTCGGCGCCGTGAACGGCGTGCTCGTGTCGGTCGTGGGCCTGCAGCCCTTCATCAGCACGCTCGTCATCATGCTCGCGGGGCGCGGTCTCGCGAAGGTCATCACGGGAGGCCAGAACACGACCGCCTCGAACGAGGCGTTCCGGTGGATCGCGAACGGGTATGTGCTCGGCCTGCCCGTCGTGTTCCTGCTCGCGCTGCTCATCGTGATCGCCGTCGGCCTGCTCGTCCGCCGAAGCGCCTTGGGCCTCATGCTCGAGGCGATCGGCATGGACGCCAAGGCCGCGCGCCTGGCCGGCGTCAACCGCCGCGCGCTGCTGTTCACGGTGTACATCGTCGGCGGGGTGCTCGCGGGCATCGCGGGCGTCTTCGCGACGGCGAGCGTGATGACCGTCGACGTGTCGCGCACGGGCTACCAGCTCGAGCTCGACGCGATCCTCGCGGTGGTCATCGGCGGCACGTCGCTCGCGGGCGGCAAGTTCAACGTCACGGGCGCCGTCGTGGGGGCCATCCTCATCGCGACGCTCGACAAGACGGTCGTCTTCCTCGGCATCTCGTCGTCGGCGACCCCGGCCTTCAAGGCCATCGTCATCGTCGCGCTCTGCCTTCTCCAGTCGGAGCGGGTGCGGCGCGTGTTCCGTCAGCGCCGGGCGCGCACAGCCCGCCCGGCCCAGCGAGAGGTCGTCGCGGCATGAGCGCTCTCACCACGCCCCCGGCTCCCGCACCCGCGCAGGAGCCCGGCCGCCTGAGCCCGATCCTCCAGCGGCTGTCCCTCCACCTCGACACGCTCCCGACCGCCGCGGCCGTCGTGATCTTCGTCGGGATGATCATCTACGGCGAGGCCGCGTACGGCCAGATCGTGCAGTTCAACACGCTGTCGAACCTGCTCATCAACAACGCGCACCTCATCATCCTCGCCGTGGGCCTCACGTTCGTGATCCTCACGGGCGGGATCGACCTCTCGGTCGGCGCCGTGATCGCGTTCAGCAGCGTCGCCGGCGTGCTGCTCATCAACGCGGGCTGGGACCCCTGGGTCGCGACCGTGCTCATGATCCTCATCGGCACCGTGTTCGGCGCGATCTCGGGCGTGCTCATCCAGTACTTCCACGTGCAGCCGTTCATCGCGACCCTCGCGATGATGTTCCTCGGCCGCGGTCTCGCGTCGATGCTCAGCACGGTGCCCGAGCGCCTCGCCGACGACTCCGCGCTGCGCACGCTGGGCACGCAGATCAAGGTCGTCGACGGGCCCAAGGTCAACGACATCGTGATCACCCCCGGCGTGCTCATCGCCGTGGTCGTCGTCGCGATCGCGTTCTTCGTGCTGCACCGCACCCGCACCGGGCGCACGGTGTACGCGATCGGCGGCTCGGAGCAGTCCGCCGCGCTCATGGGCCTGCCCGTGGCCGCGACCAAGATGTGGGTCTACGTCATCAGCGGCACGCTGTCGGGGCTCGCCGCCGTCGTCTACACCGCCCGTCTCGGCAGCGCCCAGAACATCACCGGCATCGGGTGGGAGCTCGACGCGATCGCGGCGGCGGTCATCGGCGGCACGCTGCTCACGGGCGGCGCGGGCTTCGTGCTCGGCTCGGCCGTCGGCGCCCTCGTGCTCGGTCTCATGAACGTGCTCATCACGCGCGACGGCGGCATCCCGCCGGAGGCCACGACCATCATCACAGGAGGCATCCTCCTCGTGTTCGTCCTGCTGCAGCGCGCCGTGCTCGCACGGCGTCGCGAGTAGCGCACCGACGCGCCGGCGCCTCATCGACCGATCGAGCGTGAGGCGCCGGCCGCCAACTCCGCCCTCGACGGGCGTTCCCCTGCGCCCCGCGCGCGACCCCCGGCGCCGATGACGACGCCGTTCTCGACGACGAGAGGCACGACCTTGAGAAGAACGCTCCGACCCGCCGCGATCGGCATCGCGGCGGCCCTGACCGTCGGGCTCGCGGCGGCGACGGCTCCGGCCGCTGCCGAGGACGCCGCGCCCCTTCTGCACTACGCGTTCGACGCGGCGCCCGCGGACGGCGTCACGATCGACGACCTCAGCGGCAACGGCAATCACGGCGTCCTGCGGCAGTCCGGCGCGGCCTTCGCCGACGGTGTGCTGTCGCTCCCGGGCGGGTCGGCCACGAGCTCAGCGGCCTACGTCGAGCTGCCGACAGACGACCTCGTCGGCCGCAAGGACCTCACCGTGTCGATGTGGGCCGCGCACCGCTCGGGGCCGGGGAACCTCGCCGCGGCGTTCATCGGCGCGCCCGTCGCGAGCGGCGCGTCGTACTCGAGCGGATACTGGCTCCTCAACCCGTCGAATCCGAGCGGCTACGTGAAGTCGGTCGTCACGAACACGGTCAGCGCGTCGGCGCCGTGGGGCACCGAGGTCGGCGCCGGCGCCACCGGCACGCCGACCGCGGGGGTGCGCACGCCCGCCGGGATGGCGCTCTACACGACCGTGATCGACGGGACGAACGGGCGGCTCACCCTCTACGTGAACGGCGAGAAGGCCGCCGAGCACGCCATCGCGCGCGACGTCGCGAGCTTCGGCAGCAGCCTCGTCGCCTACCTCGGCCGCTCCACCTACCGCGACCCCTTCTTCGCGGGAGACATCGACGATCTCGCGGTGTACGGCGAGGCGCTCGACCCGGTCGAGGCCGCCGCGCTCTACAGCGACGGCGCCCTCGATCGCGCGGTGGCGTCGGTCGATGTGCCCGCGACCGCGGAGGCCGACTTCGCGCTGCCGACGACCGCGTACGGCACGTCGATCGCGTGGAGCTCGGATGACCCCGCGATCGCGATCTCAGGCGGATCGGCGACCGTGGTGCGCCCCGCCCCGGGCGCGGGCGACGCGGCCGTGACCCTGACCGCCGTGTTCACCGCGGGAGAGCAGACGCGTACGGCGACGTTCGCCGTGACGGTCCCGGAGGACCTCACCGACGCGGAGAAGGCGGATGGCGACCTCGCGGCGATCGAGATCGCGAACGCCGCAGACGTGCGGACGAACGTCTCCGTGCCCACGACCGGCGCGCACGGCTCGGCGATCAGCTGGACGGTGCCCGAGGGCGCTCCGGTCTCGCTGCGCGACGGCGCGGCCGAGGGCACGCAGACCCTCGTCGTGGAGCGGCCCGCGGCCGGCGAGGAGGCGGTCGACGTCATCCTGACGGCGACAGCCCGCGTCGGCGACGCGACGCGAACCCGCGAGATCGCCCTGGCCATCCAGCCCCTGCCATCCGACACGGCAGGTGAGGAGGCGTACGTCTGGGCCTTCTTCACGGGCGAGGGCGACGGCGCCGAGCGCGTGAGCCTCGCCGCCTCGCGCGGCAACGACGCCCTCCGTTGGAACACGCTCAACGACGGGCAGCCTCTCTTCACGTCGACGCAGGGCACGCAGGGCCTGCGCGACCCGTTCATCATCCGCTCGGCAGAGGGCGACCGCTTCTACATGCTCGCCACCGACCTCAAGGTCGCAGGCCTGGCCGGCGGCTTCGACGCGGCCCAGCGCACGGGCTCGCTGCACATGGAGGTCTGGGAGTCGAACGACCTCGTGCACTGGTCGGAGCAGCGCCATATCAAGGTGTCGAGCGACTTCGCGGGGAACACCTGGGCGCCCGAGGCGTACTGGGACGAGGAGCTCGACACGTACGTCGTGTACTGGGCCTCGAACCTCTACGACACGACGGATCCCGCCGACCGGACGGCCGTGACGTACAACCGCATGATGTACGCGACGACCGACGACTTCGTCACGTTCTCCGAGGCGCGGCCGTGGGTCGACGTGAAGCGCGGCACCGGCCGCGGGACGATCGACGCGACGATCGCCCGGGTCGACGGCACGTACTACCGGTTCCTCAAGGACGAGGCGTCCATGACGATCCGCCAGGAGCGCTCGACGGACCTGCTCGCGACCGTCTCGGGCACCCTGCCGGATGGCGAGGGCGCGGCCGACGAGTGGACGCTCGTGAAGGACCAGGTCGCGACCGGGCTGCCGAACGGCGAGCCCGGCGGCACCTTCACCCAGGGCGAGGGGCCGAGCATCTTCCCGGCGAACGACGGCGACGTGAACGGGTACGAGTGGTACCTGTTCATCGACCAGCCGTCGTACCACGCGGGGCCGAACTACTACATCCCGTTCGCGACCGACGACATCGCCGACGGCGATGCGTGGCAGCCCGTCGGCGCCACGCTGCGGGAGAACCTGCCGCAGAACGCCGACGGCGGCAAGCCGCGGCACGGCACGGTGCTGCCCGTGACCCGCGAGGAGTACGAGACGGTGCTCGAGGCGTTCGCGCCCGACCTCGCGGTGGCCGAGGCCGACGCGATCGCCGTGACGACGCCCGCGGGAACGGCGCCGACGCTGCCCGGTGCGCACCTGACGATGGCGGATGGCTCAGAGCAGGATGTCGCGGTCGTCTGGGACGCGGTCGACCCGGCCGCATACGCGCAGCCCGGCACGTTCACCGTGCGGGGCGTCGCGCAGGACGCATCCCGCGCACCCGTGGAGGCGACCGTCACGGTGACGGCGCCGCTCGAGGTCTCGGCGTCGACGCGCTGCGTCGGCGGGAAGGCGACCGTCGTCGTGAAGGCGACGAACGTCGGAGCCGCGGCGGTCGACGTCGCCCTGTCGTCGAGCTTCGGAGCGAAGACCCTCGCGGCGCTGCAGCCCGACGCGAGCGGGTCGGTCGCCTTCCCGACGCGCGCCGCGGCCACCCCCGCCGGCGTCGTCACCGCGGCGGCCGGCGGCGCCGAGCTCGACGCGCCCTACGCCGCCGTCACCTGCGGCTGACCCCGGTCGCTGACGCACGGCCGCGTCGGCTGACCCCGGCCGCGTCGGCTGACGCACGGGTCAGCATGTCTCACTCGCCGCGGGAAAGACGCCCCCTTTCCCGCGGCGAGTGAGACATCGGGGACTGGCCACCCGAGATCCCGGACTGGCCACCCCCGACCCCGGACTCGCCACCCGACCCCACCCCCCCCGAAACCGGGCCACCCGGCCGATGCCCGGCGGCTTCAACCACCGCCGCCGCAGCCGCGGCGATTTACAACGATGGAGAGTGCAATGAAGCAGACCTTCCGACGACGAGCGGCGACGGCCATGGCCGTCGGCGCGATGATCCTGGGGACGGGGGCGACCGCGGCGTTCGCCGACGCTCCGTCCGACGGGCTCCTCGCCCAGTACGCCTTCGGGCAGACGACGGGGTCGGAGGTGTCGAACACGGCGCCCGGCTCGCCGTTCGGAGCCGCGATCGTGCGCAACGTGCAGGACGCTGACTGGGCCGGCGACGCCCTGACGCTGCGCGGAGGGGCGAAGGATGGGCCGGGCAACTGGGTCGAGCTGCCCGACGACCTGCTGAAGGGCGAGACCTCCGCGACGGTCATCGCGGAGGTGAAGGCGTCGGAGGCGATGCTCGGCGGCTTCCACTTTCTCTGGAACATCGGCAACGAGTCCTCGGCGACCGAGTACTTCTTCGCGTCGCTGAACTGCGGCTCGGGGCGCTCGCCGCTCGTCGGCCTCAAGGCCGCCGGGGCCGAGAGGCTCGTGCAGTCGGGCTCATGCGGCGTCACGGCCGACCGGTGGGTCAACGTCGCCTCGGTCGTCGACGCCGACGGCACGGGGCGCCTCTATCTCGACGGCGCGCTCGTGGCAGAGGGCGCGCTCGGCGCGACCCCGGCCGACATCGTCGACCAGTCGCTCAACACGATCGGCCGCGCGCCGTGGCCTGACCCGCTCTTCCAGGGCGCGCTGTCGTCGTTCCGCGTGTACGACCGCGCCCTCACTGCGGCGGAGGTGGCCGACGTGTCGGCCGCTGACGCGCTCGTCCACGCGGACGAGCTGCGCGCGGAGGCGCAGGGAATCCTGGATGGCCTGGGCCTGTCCGATCTCGAGACGAGCGACGACATCGACCTGCCGACCGCGGGCGGCCAGGTGACGTGGACGTCGAGCGATCCCGCGATCGTGGCTCCCGACGGCGCCGTCACCCCGCCGCTCCAGGGAGAGTCGGCGGTCGAGGTCACGCTCACGGCCACGGTCGAGATCCGCGGTGCGAGCGCGAGCACCTCGATCGCGGTGACCGTGCTGCCCTCCGACGAGACCCCCGCGCAGCGCATCGAGCGGCTCGCGCAGCGGTTCGTCATCCCCTCGGTCGTCGCGTCCGGCACGGCCCTTCCTGCCGCACCCGAGGGCGTCGACATCGCGGTGACCGCGGTCAGCGAGGGCCTCACGGTCCACGAAGCGATCTCGACCGACGCCGACGAGCCGGTCGACGGGGAGATCTCGGTGACCGCGACCGACGCGGCAACGGGCGCCAGCGCCACGCGCACGTACGCGGTGCGCGTGCTCCCGGCCGATGCGTCGACGCCGCTGCTCGCCTACGACCGTCTGCCGACGACGGCCGCCGAGGCCAACAACGCCGACATCGCGCTGAGCATGCACCTCGCACTCGGACAGGATGGCGGATGGGCGCCGCTCAACGAGAACTACGGCGTCTTCTTCGCCAAGACCGCGCAGACTCCCGGGCCGAACGGCACGACCGAGGCCATCCTGCGGAGCCTGAGGAGCCCGCACCTGTTCTATCTCGAGGACGGCTCGTTCGGCATCGTGGCGACGCGGACGGCGCGCGGCGGCGGATCCGACGGCACGCAGAGCGGGCGCATGCTCTTCGCGCGCAGCACCGACCTCCTGTCCTACCAGGAGGTCGGCCTCGTCGACCTCGGCGTGACGAGCGGCGTGAACGATCCGGCCGTGGTGTGGGACTCCGCGACGCGGCGGTACGTCGTCTCCTGGACCTCGGACGGCGGCGCGGCGATGCACACGACCTTCGCCGACCTCGCCGACGCCGCGACGCGCGGTCCGGTCGAACGCGGGGCCGTGTCGGCGACGGCCGGCGAGTCCGAGACCGGCGTCGAGGACTACGCGAGCGGCAACGCGATCGCGGTGACGGATGATGTCGCGAGCGCTCTGCAGGTGCGCTTCGGTCGGATCGCGAACACGACCGTCGCGCCCCTCGACGGCGTCGACGTCGCCGCAGGCGCTCCTCTCGAAGCGTCGGCGCTCCCGCCGCGCGCCGAGCTCGCCTACGACGACGGATCGACCGCGACGCGCGCGATCGACTGGGATCCTGCCTCTCTCGCCGCCGTGGACACCTCGACGCCCGGCACGTACGAGGTGACCGGGACGATCGCGCAGCAGGCCTATCCGACGCCTTTCGCGGACGAGCGCGCCGATCCATCCGTCTTCCGCTACGAGTGGAACGGCCAGACGAAGTTCCTCATGATCGCCACGGAAGACCTCCACATGAATCCGATCGATCCCGCGAACGGCCCGCACATGCCGTTCCGGATCGCCGACACGATCGAGGATCTCTCGGATGAGGCCATCCGCTCGGGGCGCAACACCGAGGTCGGTCTGCTGCGCGACGGCGACGTCGACGCATACGGCAAGGCGATGACGGGGTGCTTCTGGGCTCCTGAGTTCCACGTCATCGACGGCACGCTGTCGATCCTCTTCATGCCCTGCTACGACGGCGCGAACGGGCGCCCCGACATGTGGACGGGCCGCTCCTCGATCATCCAGCTGAAGAAGGACGCGCAGGGGAACGACCTCGATCCGGCGGTCCCGGCGAACTGGACGAAGGCCGAGCACGTCGTGCGCGCGGACGGGACGGCGCTCAACGCCGCCCAGGGCATCTCGCTCGACATGACGTACGTCGAGGACTCGGGGCAGTCGTACTACGTGTGGCAGATGCTCGGCTCCGTCTTCATCGCGACGATGGACCCGTCCGACCCGACGCGGATCACATCGGATCCGGTGCGGATCGTCGTGCCGGAGTACGCATGGGACAACGTCATCGCCGAGGGGCCCAACGTGCTCGCGCACGACGGCACGCTCTTCCTCATCTACTCGGGCTCGACCGTGGGCGACACCTACACCACCGGTCTTGCCACGGCGACGGCGGGGGAGGGGATCGACCTCACCGACCCCGCGGCGTGGACGAAGCTCAACTATCCGATCCAGAAGTCGGGGCCGTTCAACGGCGCGTGGCAGCTGGGGACGGGGCACGGCATGTGGTCGACCGACGAGGACGGCAACCTGCTCTACGTCTTCCACGCGCGGACCGACAACCTCGGCCTCACGGGGCGCGACACGTTCGTGCGCCGGGTGCACTGGGCGTCCGACGGCATGCCCGTGTTCGACCAGGAGGCCGATGAGGAGGTCGCTCCCGCGAACCGTGCGGTGAGCGTCGAGGTGACGGTCGGGGAGCCCGCGCTCGCGCTCGAGGCCGAGGTGGGGGCGCGCTGCGTCGCGGGCCGCGTCGTGCAGACCGTCACCGTGGAGAACGAGGACGACACCGTGCTCACCGCGACGGTGACCTCGCCGTACGGGGTGAAGACGAAGAAGGACCTCGCCCCGGGGGCGCGGGCGTCCGTCTCGTTCACGACGCGTCAGGCGGCGATCCCGGCCGGCTCCGTCGAGGTCGCCGCGGAGGGCGCGGATGGCACCTCCGCCGTCCGCGAGATCGCCTACGAGGCCAGCACCTGCGGCTGAGCCCGCGCCATCCATGTCTCACTCGCCGCGGGATCGGCCCCGCCTTTCCCGCGGCGAGTGAGACACGGTGATCAGGGCAGGGGACCACCTGCCTGCATGTCTCACCCGCGGTGGGTTTGGCGCCGCCTTTCCAACGACGGGTGAGACATGAAGGAGGCCGGACACGAATCCTTGTCCCGGGCGAGTGGTGACGCTAACATCTGATACCGGTAACAACCCGACGTTGCCACGACCCCTCGAAGGAGAGCGCATGGTCGCCCCCACCCGCGCGCGCGGTCTCGCGCGCCGCGCCGTCCTCGCGACGGCGACGACCCTCGGCATCGTCGCGGCGGGCATCGCCCCCGTGCACGCCGCGGCCGCCGACGAGCACCTCGTCGCCCACTACGCCCTCGACGAGACGACCGGCGCGGTCGCCGTCGACAGCTCCGGCAACGGCCGGGATGCGGCGATCCTCGGCGGCGCGACCCTCACGGGCGGCGAGGGCATCCGCCTCGACGGCGTGGACGATCACGTCGAGCTGCCCGACGACATCCTCGCGGGCCTCACGTCGATCACCGTGAGCACCGAGGTGCTCGTCCGTCCCGAGCAGGGCACCCCCTACTTCATCTACGGCCTCGGCAACCCCGCGTCGTCGAGCTCGGGCACGGGCTACCTCTTCTCGACCGGCAACGCGTACCGCACGTCGATCACGACCGGCAACTGGTCGGGCGAGCAGACCGCGACGAGCGGCGCGAACCTCGCGCGCGGCGTCTGGAAGACGATCACCTACACGCTCGACGACGCGACCGACACGGCCGTGCTCTACCTCGACGGCACGGAGGTCGCCCGCAAGACGGGCGTGACCATCCAGCCCGGGCAGATCGGCGGAGGGCGCACGTCCGCGAACTACCTGGGCCGCTCGAACTACTCCTCCGACCGCCATCTCGCGGGCAGCCTGCGCGACTTCCGGATCTACGACACCGCGCTCTCGGCATCCGAGGTCGCGGCGCTCCAGCCATCCGACCAGGTGAAGGCGCATCGCGACGTCGACGCGCTCTCCCTCGGCGACCTCTCGAACGTCACCACCGACCTCGCGCTGCCGACTGCCGCGCCGAACGGATCCGCGATCACGTGGGCATCGAGCGACGAGTCGGTGATCTCGCCGTCCGGCAAGGTCACGCGGCCCGCATCCGGATCCGCGGACGTCACGCTCACGGCGACGGCTGTGAAGGGCGACGCGACCGCCACGCGTGCGTTCTCCGCGACGGTCCCCGCCGCGGGCGAGGCCGATCTCCGCGCGGACCTCGACGCGATCTCCATCCCGAACGCCGACGACGTCCGCGGCAACATCACGCTCCCCGAGACGGGGCCGGTGCACGGCACGCCGATCTCGTGGACGGCCTCACCCGAGGGCATCGTGAGCACGAGCGCAGACGGCGAGATCGCCCCGGGCGTCGTGACCCGCGGCGCGACCGACCAGGACGTCGTGCTGACCGCGACGGCGGGCGGCCTCACGCGCGAGTTCTCGCTCACGGTGCGCGCCGCGCGCCCCCAGGAGGAGTACGAGGGCTACGCGTTCGCGTACTTCACGGGCAACACGGTCGAGGGCGAGAACATCCACTTCGCTGCGAGCGACGGCAACAACGCCCTCGCCTGGAACGAGCTGAACGGCGGGCTGCCCGTCCTCTCGTCGCAGTACGGAGAGCAGGGCCTGCGCGACCCGTTCATCATCCGCTCGCCCGAGGGCGACACCTTCTACCTCATCGCGACCGACCTCTCGATCGGCTCTGGCACCTCGTGGGACACGTCGCAGCGCCAGGGCAGCAAGTACCTCGAGGTGTGGGAGTCGCACGATCTCGTGAACTGGTCCGCGCAGCGGCACGTGCGCGTCTCACCCGACACGGCCGGCAACACGTGGGCTCCCGAGGCGTACTACGACGAGGAGCTCGGCGCGTACGTCGTGTTCTGGGCATCGAAGCTCTACGCGGAGGACGACCCCGGTCACACGGGCAGCACCTACAACCGGATGATGTACGCCACGACCCGCGACTTCGTCACCTTCTCCGAGCCGCAGATCTGGCAGGACGGGATGTCGCGGATCGACTCGACCGTGACGCGCTCCGACGGCGTCTACTACCGCTTCACGAAGGACGAGGGCGCCGGCACGACCGGGTGCTCCGACATCATCCAGGAGTCGTCGCCCTCCCTGCGCGCTCCGCTCGAGGAGTGGACCATGATCGACTCGTGCATCGGGCGGGACGCCGGCACGAGCGCCGTCGAGGGCCCGACGATCTTCGAGTCGAACCCCGGCGACGTCAACGGCGGCGGCAAGCACTACCTGTTCGTCGACGAGTACGGCGGGCGCGGGTACATCCCGCTGGTGACCGAGGACATCTCCGCGGGCGGATGGTCGGTCGCGCCCGAGTACGACCTGCCGGCGAGCCCGCGCCACGGCACGGTCATCCCGGTCACGGCGGCGGAGCTCGCCGGCCTGTACGCCGGCAAGGATCCCGTCTCCTCGAACGCCGAGGGGGAGGTCGTGCGCTACGACTTCTCGGATGGCGCGGGCGCGACGCTCACGGACGTGTCGGGCAACGGACGCGATGCGGCGATCCACGGGGCGACCTGGACGGATGGCGCGCTGCACTTCGACGGCGTCGACGACTACGTCGACCTGCCGGATGATCTCCTGGCAGGCCTCGAGGACGTCACGGTGGACGCCGACGTCTGGGTCGACCCGGCGCAGTCCGGCAGCTACTTCATCTGGGGGCTCGGCACGACCGACGCCGCGGGAGCCGGTCGCGGGTACCTCTTCACGACGGGCGACAGTGCGTATCGGACGAGCATCACGACCCGCACCTACACGGATGAGCAGACCGTGCGCCATGGGTCGCCGCTGCCGCGTGGACGCTGGGCGCACCTGACCTACACGCTCGAGGGAGAGACCGCACGCCTCTACCTCGACGGAGTGCTCGTCGCGACCAAGGATGGGGTCACGATCGATCCCGGCGACATCTCGGGCGGCGAGACCTGGGCGAACTATCTCGGCCGGTCGCTCTACGAGCAGGACGCGCGCTTCACGGGTCGGTTCCGCGAGTTCGCGATCTACGACCGCGCCCTCACGGCGCGCGAGGTCCTCGAGACGGCGGGAGCCCCGGGCGCGATCGGCGAGGTGTCGCTCGCCGACCCCGCGGCGCTCAAGGTCGCGCCGATCGTCGACCAGGCCGAGCACACCGTCGTCCTGCCGGTCGTGCCGGGAACCGACGTGTCCTCGCTCGCTCCGACGTTCGTCACCGCCGGGGGTGCGACGGCGTCCCCGGCGTCGGGGGAGACCGTCGATCTGACCGAACCCGTGACGTACGAGATCACCGCCGACGGGCAGACCACGACGTGGACGTTCTCGGCGCAGGTCATGAGCAGCCCCGTGCTGCCGGGTCTGTACGCCGATCCGAACATCGCCGTGTTCGGCGACACGTACTACATCTACGCGACCAGCGACGGCTACGCGGGGTGGGGCGGCAAGGAGTTCTACGTCTGGAGCTCGAAGGACCTCGTGGATTGGACGCGCTCCGACGAGCCCATCCTGACCCTCGACGGCGCGAACGGCGACGTGCCGTGGGCGAGCGGCAACGCGTGGGCGCCGACGATCATCGAGCGCGACGGCAGGTACTGGTTCTACTTCTCGGGGCACAACACGGCCCTCGGTCGCAAGACGATCGGGGTCGCGGTCGCCGACAGCCCCACGGGGCCCTTCACGGCGCAGCCGCAGGCGATGATCCTGAACAACGAGGCCGTGACCTCGGGTCAGGCGATCGATCCCGCCGCGTTCCGCGACCCGGTGTCCGGCCGGTACTACCTCGCGTGGGGCAACGGCGGGCCGTCGAACGGTCCGGTCATCGCCGAGCTCGGCGACGACATGACCTCGCTCAAGGCGGGCACGCTGAGGCGCATCGCGGGGCTCACGGACTTCCGCGAGGGGCTGTTCCTCAACTACCGCGACGGGCTCTACCACCTGACGTACTCGATCGACGACACCGGCTCGGAGAACTACCGCGTCGGCTATGCGACGGCCACGAGCATCGACGGCCCCTGGACGTATCGCGGCGTGATCCTGCAGAAGGACACCGCACTCGGGATCAGGGGCACGGGGCACAGCTCGATCATCAACGTGCCGGGCACCGACGACTGGTACATCGCGTATCACCGGTTCGCCATCCCCGGCGGGGACGGCACGCACCGGGAGACGACGATCGACCGGCTCGAGATCGGCGAGGACGGGCTGTTCCAGACCGTGACGCCGACCCTCACGAGCGTCGCCCCGCACGAGGTGCCCGCCGTCGGCCCCGAGATCTCGGCGACGGTCTCGCCGCGCTGCGTCGCGGGGAGGGTCATGCTGACGGTCTCGGTCCGCAACGAGAGCGAGCGGCCGGTGTCAGCGACGGTCTCGAGCGCGTACGGGAAGAAGACGATCGCGAGCATCGCGCCCGGCAGGGCCGCGTCGGTCGCGGTGACGACGCGTTCCGTCGAGATCGCGGCAGGTTCGCTGACGGTCACGGCGACGGATGGCCAGGGCGCGACGACCGAGAAGACGGTCGCGTACGCGGGCGCGAGCTGCGGATGAGCAGGCGGCGCCCGCCGCTGCGGCGGGCGCGCGATGGGGCGGGGCGCGAAGGGCGCGTCTCGTCGGTGAACCGATGGGAAGGAAGAGGCAGGTGGTTTCGATGATGAAGCAGGGTGTGAAGGCGCGGCTGGGTGTCGCGGCTGTGGGCGGCGTGCTGCTGGCGGGGGTCGCGGGTGCGGCGTTCGCGGAGGAGCAGGTGGGTTCGGGGGAGGTGGATGTGAACGTGCAGATCGAGGACACGGGTGCGGGGGTCCTGGCGATGAGCGTCGCGGGGACGTCGACGTCTCTGTCGGAGTCGGGGTCGTCGGAGCTCGTGCGGGAGTTCACGGGTGCTCTGCCGACGGTGACGGTGACGGATACGCGGACGGCGGAGGAGATCCCGGACGGGGCGTTCTGGTGGGTCGAGGGCACGGCGTCGAGCTTCGTGGGGGATGCGGGTCAGGCGGAGATCACGCCGGATCATCTGGGGTGGCGTCCTCATGTGGCCGATGACGGGTCGGGTGCGGTCGCGGTCGGGTCGGATGTGGACACGGTTCTGGACGAGGGGCCGAACAACGTCGGTCTGCAGGGGCGTGAGCTGCTGGCGATGGCGCTCACGAGCGAGGAGGCGGTGGGGTCGTGGGAGGCGACGGCTGAGCTGGTGCTGAAGGTGCCGGCCGAGACCGCACCGGGCGCGTACACGTCGACGCTGACCCTGTCGCTGTTCGAATAAGCGGGACACGTCGCAGGAGATCCGCGCGGATCGAGGAGCGGGAACCGTGTTCCCGCCCCGTTCCGCGTCGGATCTCCTGCGTTCGGTCCCACCCGATCCCGAAAGGCCGACGATGGCTTCCCCCACGACCCCGATCCGACGCGCCCTGCCGCGCGTCTGCGCCCTCGCGCTCGCGCTGCTCCTCGCACTCGGCGCGTCGGCGCCCGCGCTCGCGGAGGCGCAGGACGACGGGACGGTCACGTGGTCGGTGCGGCCGGCCGACGCGTCAGGCGAGGATGGCCGCGCCTGGGTCGAGCAGGAGCTGGACCCGGGCGCGAGCGCGACCGAGCATCTGGCCATCCGGAACTTCTCGGAGCAGGAGGTGACCTTCCGCATCACGACCGCGGACGCGTACTTCCAGGAGAACGGGCGCTTCAGCATGCTGCCGTCGACGGAGGAGTCCGTCGACGCGGGCACGTGGATCGACGTGGTCGACGAGGTCGTCGTCGGCGCAGGCGAGGTGGAGATCGTGCCGTTCACGACGACGGTTCCCGAGAACGCGACCCCCGGCGACCACGCCGCGGGGATCGCCGCGTCGATCCTGTCGCAGCAGGTCGGCGAGGACGGCTCGTCGGTGGGCGTCGAGTCGCGCGTCGGCTTCCGCGTCATGACGCGGGTGGCGGGGGAGCTCACGCCGTCCGCATCCGTGGAGGCCGTCTCGTCCGAGTACGACGTGTCGTGGAATCCGCTGGCCCCGGGCGACGCGGTCGTGCGGTTCGAGGTCGTGAACTCGGGCAACACGCGGCTCATGGTGACGGGCACTGCCGCCGCGGGAGGCCGCGAGTCGGCGTTCCCTGGCCCCGACGAGATCGACCAGGAGCTGCTGCCGGGCGATCGGCGGACGTTCACCGTGCCCGTGGACGACGTGTGGCCGCTCTTCTCCGTCCCCGTCGAGCTCGAGGTCGTCCCGACCGTGGTCGGCGAGGGCGAGGGCACGCCCGTCGACGCGGTCCGCGTCGAGACCGGGATGTGGGCGATCCCGTGGTCCCAGCTGGCCGTGCTCGCGGGCATCGCGCTCATCGTGGGATCCGGCGTGTGGGGCCGTCGTCGCTCGCGCCGCCGCATCGAGCGCCTCCTCGCGCAGGCGCGCGAGGAGGGCCGCCGCGAGGCCGCCGCGCCGACGGGGGACTGAGGGAGCCGACGGCCGGCCTCGCTCAGCCGGCCCCCGACATCCGGATCTGTTCCGCTGTCAGCGGATATCCCCCTTCAGGAGGATGCCGATGTCGGAGGTCGGTGGCATCCTTTCCAGGTGCTTCTCAAGCTGCTCATCCGCTACCTCGGTCGATACCGATGGCTCCTGGTCGGCGTCCTCGTCTTCCAGCTGGGCTCCGCGCTCGCGGCGCTCTACCTTCCCACGCTGAACGCCGACATCATCGACAACGGCGTCGCTCGGGGCGACACCGGCTACATCATCCGCACGGGCATGTTCATGCTCGCCGTCTCGCTCGGCCAGATCCTCGCGTCGATCGTGGCAACCTACTGCGCCGCGCGCGCCGCGATGAGCGCGGGCCGCGACATCCGCCGCGACGTGTTCGGCAAGGTGAGCGCGTTCTCCGAGCGCGAGGTGTCGCAGTTCGGCGCCGGCTCGCTCATCACGCGCAACACGAACGACGTGCAGCAGATCCAGATGGTGTCCATGATGAGCGCGACGATGCTCGTCCAGGCGCCCATGCTCGCCATCGGCGGCATCATCATGGCGCTCCGGCAGGACATCGGCCTCAGCTGGATCCTCGCGGTCTCGATCCCGACCCTGCTCATCGTCGCGGGCCTCATCATCGGCCGCATGGTGCCGCTCTTCCGCGCCTACCAGGAGAAGCTCGACGGCGTGAACCGCGTCATGCGCGAGCAGCTCACGGGCGTGCGCGTCGTCCGCGCCTTCGTGCGCGAGGCGATCGAGGAGGAGCGCTTCCGCCTCGCCAACACCGACATCATGGTCGTCGGCCGCAAGGTCGGCTCGCTCTTCGTGCTGATGTTCCCGCTCGTCATGCTCGTGCTCAACGTGACGATCGTCGGCGTCGTGTGGTTCGGCGGCATCCAGGTCGACGCGGGCGAGACCCAGATCGGCACGCTGTTCGCCTTCATGCAGTACGTCGGCCAGATCCTCGGCGGCGTGATGATGGCGAGCTTCATGACGATCATGATCCCGCGCGCGGCCGTCTCGGCCGACCGCGTCGGCGCCGTCCTGGAGAGCGAGTCGACCCTCCTGCGCCCCGACAAGCCCGTGACCGAGTTCCCGCACCGCGGGTCCGTCCGGATGCAGAACGTCGCGTTCACCTACCCGGGCGCGGAGTCGCCCGTGCTCGAGGGCATCACCTTCCACGCCGAGCCGGGGGAGACCGTCGCGATCATCGGATCGACCGGATCCGGCAAGACGACCCTCGTGTCGCTCATCCCTCGTCTGTTCGACGCGACCGCCGGGCAGGTGCAGGTGCAGGGCGTCGATGTGCGCTCGGCCGATCTCGAGAGGCTGTGGAGCGGCATCGGCCTCGTGCCGCAGCGCCCGTTCCTGTTCAGCGGCACGGTCGCCAGCAACCTGCGGTTCGGCCGCGAGGACGCCACGGACGAGGAGATCTGGAAGGCGCTCGAGATCGCGCAGGCGAAGGACTTCGTCGAGGAGATGCCGGATGGCCTCGACTCGCGGATCGCGCAGGGCGGCACGAACGTTTCCGGCGGCCAGCGGCAGCGGCTCTCGATCGCGCGCGCGATCGTGCACAACCCCGACATCCTCGTGTTCGACGACTCGTTCTCCGCACTCGACCTCACGACGGACGCGCGTCTGCGGCAGGCGCTGTGGCGCGAGCTGCCGCACGTGACGAAGATCGTCGTCGCGCAACGCGTGTCGACGATCACGGACGCCGATCGCATCATCGTGCTGGACGACGGGAAGATGGTGGGCTCCGGCACACACGAGGAGCTCCTCGTGACGAACCGCACCTACCGCGAGATCGTCGAATCGCAGCTGGGAGTGGAAGCGTGAGCGACAAGAAGACGCAGGCCGAGATCGACGAGCAGCTCGAGCTCGAGCTCGCCGAGCAGGCGCGCCTGAACTCGGGGGACTGGGACTCGGTCGCCCCCGGCAAGGCCGCCGACTTCGGCAAGAGCTTCGGCCGCTTCATCGGCCTCCTCCGCCCCTACGCGTGGGTGTTCGCGCTCGTCTCGCTTCTCGGAGCGGTCGGCGTCGTGCTCGCCGTGATCGCGCCCAAGGTGCTGGGCGAGGCGACGAACATCGTCTTCGAGGGCGTCCTCTCGCTGACGCTCGCCGACCAGTTCCCGGCCGGCGCCTCGCAGGACGAGGTCGTGGCCGCTCTGCGCGCCGCGGGGCAGAACGACCTCGCGAACGTCGTCGCGGCGATGACCCACTTCGAGCTCGGAGCGGGAGTCGACTTCGACGCGCTCCGCGTGGTCATCGTGTGGGCGCTCGCGATCTACGTCGTCTCGTCGCTGCTGCAGTGGATCCAGGGCTACGTGATCAACGTGATCATGGTGCGCACGATGTTCAACCTGCGCGAGCAGGTCGAGCGCAAGATCAACAGCCTGCCGCTGGCCTACTTCGACCGCGTGCAGCGAGGCGAGCTCATCTCGCGCGTCACGAACGACATCGACAACATGACCCAGACGCTCCAGCAGGCGCTGTCGGGAGCCATCACGTCGCTGCTCACCGTGGTCGGCGTGCTCATCATGATGTTCTCGATCTCGTGGCAGCTCGCCCTCGTCGCCCTCGTCGCGCTGCCGCTCATCGCGTTCATCATGCTCGGCATCGGGCCCGCCTCGCAGAAGGCGTTCCAGACGCAGTGGCGCAAGGTCGGCCGTCTCAACGCCCGCGTCGAGGAGTCGTTCTCGGGTCACGCGCTCGTGAAGGTCTTCGGTCGCGAGCGCTCCACGGCCGCCGCCTTCCAGGAGGAGAACGAGGAGCTCTACCAGGCCGCGTTCAAGGCGCAGTTCCTCTCGGGCATCATGATGCCGAGCATGCAGTTCGTGGGCTCGCTCACGTACGTCGGCATCGCGGTGCTCGGCGGCATCATGGTCGCGAGCGGCCAGATCCGCATCGGCGACGTGCAGGCGTTCGTGCAGTACTCGCAGCAGTTCACACAGCCGCTCACCGAGCTCGGCGGCATGCTGCCGGTCGTCCAGTCGGGAACGGCCTCGGCCGAGCGCGTGTTCGCGCTGCTCGACGAGGAGGAGCAGGAGCCCGACGCCGAGAACGCGCCCGCCGTCCCCGACGGACGCGGCGTCATCGAGTTCCGCAACGTGTCCTTCTCCTACTCTCCCGAGAAGCCGCTCATCCGCGACCTGTCGTTCCGGGTCGAGCCGGGTCAGACGGTCGCGATCGTCGGGCCCACGGGCGCGGGCAAGACGACGCTCGTGAACCTCATCATGCGGTTCTACGAGCTCGACGGCGGCGCCATCCTGCTCGACGGACAGGACATCTCGCAGCTCACGCGCGAGGATGTCCGCTCGCGGACCGGAATGGTCCTGCAGGACCCGTGGCTGTTCGCGGGCAGCATCCGCGACAACATCCGCTACGGACGCGAGTCGGCGACCGACGAGGAGATCCTCGCCGCCGCGAAGGCCACGTACGTCGACCGGTTCGTGCACTCGCTGCCCGACGGGTACGACACGGTCCTCGATGAGGACGCGGCGAACGTGTCGGCGGGCGAGCGCCAGCTCATCACGATCGCGCGCGCGTTCGTGCGCCGACCGAGCGTGCTCATCCTCGACGAGGCGACGAGCTCGGTCGACACCCGCACCGAGCTGCTGCTGCAGCACGCGATGGCGGCGCTGCGCGAGGGCCGCACGTCGTTCGTGATCGCGCACCGCCTCTCCACGATCCGCGACGCCGACCTCATCCTCGTGATGGAGCACGGCGACATCGTCGAGCAGGGCACGCACGACGAGCTCATCCGCAAGGAGGGGGCGTACTGGCGGCTGTACCAGTCGCAGTTCGAGCACGCCGTCGTCGACCTCGACGCCGCGGAGGCCGAGCCCGCGGAGGCGGAGGCTGACGGCGCCGATGCGGACTCGGCTCCGGCTCCGGGCGGGATGAGCCCCGCGCCGGTCGTCGCGGGCAGCGTCTCGGTCGTGACGGGCGCGATCCCGACGTCCTCTCCGGAAGGCGAGGACGACGGCGAGGGTCGACGACCCTGATGGCCGACGCGCACACCGGGGCCGGCCTCGCGGCCGGCCCCGGTGCCGCCTCAGCGGATCTCGTCATCGGGCCGGATGGTCTCGGCCGCCCGCGCTGGGCGGCTTCCGATGAGCTGATGCGCGCGTACTACGACACGGAATGGGGCATGCCCGTCCGCGACGAGACGGGCCTCTTCGAGCGGCTGAGCCTGGAGGCGTTCCAGTCCGGGCTGTCGTGGGCGACCATCCTGCGGAAGCGGCCGGCATTCCGCGAGGTGTTCGCGGGCTTCGATCCGGATGCCGTCGCGGCCTTCGACGAGTCCGACGTCGAGCGGCTGCTGGGCGATGCCCGGATCATCCGCAATCGCGCGAAGATCCTCGCGACCATCGGCAACGCACGCGCGACCGTCGAGCTGCGCGCGGAGGGCGGACTCGTCGATTTCATCTGGAGTCACCGACCCGCGCAGACGCCCGCGCCGACCTCGTACGCCGAGATCCCGACCACCTCGCCCGAGTCGATCGCGCTGTCGAAGGCGCTCAAGAAGCGCGGCTTCCGGTTCGTCGGCCCGACCACGATGTTCGCGCTCATGGAGGCCGTGGGCATCGTCGACACCCACCTCGTCGGCAGCCATCGCCGCGGTACGAGCGGGGTGTGGGCGTAGTCACGTGACCGGCGGCTGGTGGAGCGAGGCGCTGCCGACCCGAGCGCAGGCGGCACTCGTGGAGGCGTGGCTCCCGACCAGCGCGCTCATCGCAGACCTCTCGTGGGGGCAGGTCGACACTCGGGTTCTCCACGTGCGGGCGGAGCAGGGCGAGTTCATCGTCAAGGCCGCTGGCCTCGGGAACCACCACATCGGCCGCGAGATCACGGCGCACGAGCGGGCGACGGCTCCGCTCGTGCGCCGGAGCGCGGCGGCACCGCTCGTGGCCGCGGACCGCGACGCGAACGTGCTCGTGACGAGGTACCTCGAAGGACGGCTCGTGCAGGGAAACGGCGCCGAGTTCGCTCCGGACGTGCACCGGCAGGCCGGACGACTGCTGCGGGTCTTCCACGCGGAGGCGCAGGACGATGAGGCCGACTACGGGCAGCGGCAGACCGAGCGAGTGCTGGCGATGCTCGAGCAGCCGCATCGAATCGACGCGGCCATCGTGCGGCGCGCGCGTGCCGTGCTGCGGTCATCCGCGCCGGCGCATGTGCCGCTCGTCCCGACGCACGGCGATTGGCAGCCCCGCAACTGGCTCGTGGACGCCACGGGGAGCGTGCGCATCATCGACTTCGGGCGCTTCGATCTGAGACCTGCCGCAACGGACCTCGCTCGCCTCGCGGTGCAGCAGTGGCGAGACGAGCCCGCCCTCGAGGGCGCCTTCCTCGAGGGGTACGGGGCGGACCCGCGCACGGAGCCGGACTGGTCGCTCACCCTCCTGCGCGAGGCGATCTCGACCGCTGTCTGGTCGCACCGGGTCGGCGACGAGCGCTTCGAGCGGCAGGGACTCCGGATGCTCGACGAGGCTCTCGCGCGATTCTGACGCCGACGCGCGTGATCTGGGCGAGGTGGCCGAGCCCGCGCACCGATCAGTCCACGACGGCGGCGACGGCCTCGATCTCCACGAGCTGGTCGTCGTAGCCGAGGACGGTAACGCCGAGGAGCGTGCTCGGCACATCGTGGTCGCCGAACGCGTCTCGGACGACCTCCCACGCGGCCACGAGGTCGCTCTGGCAGGAGGACGCGACGAGCACGCGCGTGCTGATCACGTCACGGAGCGTCGCGCCCGCGTCGGCGAGCGCGGTCGTCAGCGTCTCGACACAGCTGGCGGCCTGCGCGACGTAGTCTCCGGGAGCGACAGTGGCGCCGTCGTCATCCAGCGGGCAGGCTCCGGCGAGGAAGATCAGGCGAGCGTCCTTCGGCGCGGTCGCCGCGTAGGCGTACTCGGCGACGTCGGACAGCGAGGACGAGCGGATGAGCCGGACAGCGGAGGCCATGTGATCATTCTCGTGCGCGGCGGGCCCGTGCCGGATCCCGCGCGCGGGGGAGAATCGGGTCATGCCCCGGTCTGATGCAGGCAACCCTGCGCGTCTTGTCGCGCATGATCCGTCGTGGTCTCTGATCGCACAAGAGGAGCTCGCCGCGGTCGCTCAGGCGCTTGAGGATGTCGAGGGCGGGTCCGAGGCCGTCCTCGATCACATCGGCTCGACGTCGGTGCCCGGGCTCGCGGCGAAGCCGTTCGTCGACCTGCAGGTGCGGATCTCGCCCTTGCCGGCCGAAGGGGCGGTGGACGCCGCGTTCGCTCGGATCGGGTATCGGCGAGCCCACGGCTCACGGCCGGATTCGCCCGGCGTGTACCGAGACCTGCCCCGCGGCAGCGAGGCCGTGGCGGACGAGGTGTGGGAGAAGCGGCTCTTCGTCGGGCGCGACGGGACGACGATCCTCCACGTGCGTCGGATGGACTCCCCCTGGGGGCGGTACGCAGTCTGGTTCCGAGACTGGCTCCGCGCCCATCCCGACCAGCGCGATCGCTACGAGCAGGTGAAGCGCGGTCTCTCGGCGGAGAACCGCGGGAAGGCCGACTACGACGACTACACGCGCGGGAAGACCGCGTTCTTCGACGAGGTCCAGGCGGCCTTCGAGGCCTGGGGACGCGCTCGCCCGTAGGGGAGGGGTCCCGTGCGCCGGGCCGGGCATGGCTTCGCTCGCGGAGGGGGCAGGGTTCTCCTTCTCGGTCGTTGAGCGGAGCGAGGTTCCCTTCTCGGTCGTTGAACGGAGCGAACAGGGCGGGGTTCACCCCCCTCGGTCGTTGAGCGGAGCGAGCGCCAGCGAGCGCAGTCGAAACGCCGCAAGCCGCCCCCAGGGAGCCGCCGAGCCGAGACGGCCGCGCACACGCAGACACGCGCGAACGGAGCATGTCTCGCTCGCGGTGGCTATACATAAGCATTCCACTTACCTACACGGATCAATGTCGGTGCTTCACGGTAAGGTTCCCACACGGCTCCATTGACACAACAGGGCTCGGAGAGCGAGAAATCTTCGAGGAATCTTCGATGAATGTCTTGTGCTTGGTCGTAGTTGTGTTCTATCATGGGGTATGGCCTTCCCATGGGCGCCCGATGAGGGGCAGGATGATCCGGCCGGCGCGGTGTGCGCCGCGGTCGGGCTGCTGGACGGGCTGTTCACACGGGTGGGGGAGGTGGCGTCGGGGGATCTTGCCGGGTTCACCGCGCAGGTGGAGCAGCTGGGGCGGGTCGTGGACGCGCTGCGGGTGCGGGCGGCAGGAGAGGTCGCGTGGCGGTCCCGGCGGGGCCTGGAACGACCCCTCGCGGGAGAGCTGGGCTGTCGGGACGGGCGGGAACTGCTCGAGCGGCTCACCGGGATCCCCGCGCCGGCGGTGTCCGCGCGGGTGCGGCTGGATGAGGCCACCCGCGACCGGGAGAGCCCGACCGGGCTCCCCGTCCCGCCCGCGCACCCGGCGGTGGCCGCGGCAGTGGAAGCGGGCCTGCTCGGGGTCGAGCCGGCGGCGCTGATCGTGAAGGCCGTCGCCACCGCCCGCCGCGGCGCGCCCGCCTCCGAGGCCGACAAGCTCGAGGTGATGGAG